>NZ_JASDDE010000066.1:0-21034 GCF_030407565.1 Pseudoalteromonas sp. APC 3694 | reverse complement strand
GGGAACCAGCCTAAAAAGGTAGCTTAGGCTTTCTTTTTGAAACTCCTTCAAAACGCGCAGCGTTTAGTGGGAGTTGTTCATTACGCGGTTAATTTCAACCCCATTATGCTTCACAATAAAAGTGTGGGTATACTGTAAGTAATGCGCTAGGGCAATGCCTGCCTCATCACGTTTGTCATAACCTACTGTAACAAAGGTTATTTTCGAAAGTTCAACTTTCGACTCATCGAGTAACTTTATAAATAGAGATACTTCGCGAGCACTGTCATGACACCAGGTACCTAAAAGCACTAACACCTCTTTACCTGCTAATTTTTGCATCAATGCAACGTCTTGCGGTGTAGGCGAAAATGCTTGGTATTGCTTGGCAAATTTATCGTGATCGCTTAATAAACGCTTAGCAGTAACAGCGTCTGAGTGTGGTTTGAGCGTTGCATTCACTGCCAGTGGTAGACTCAAAATAAAGAGTAAAATTAATTGTTTTAACATAAACCTATACCTAACTAGCTTTTAGCTACTATACCCATAATCGAGCTTAAGTGAATACACTTACTTACTTTTATCCATAAAATCACTCACTTGCGATAAAACCGCTAAGTACTCACGTTTGGCTTCTTTGTTTTGTTCTAATTTATCTAAATCACCGATTAATGTTACTAATTGCGTATGTGAATAACTCGATGTTGTTCTAAACTCGTTTGTCGCCCCCACACCACTGAGTCGTTTTCTTTCATTCTTACGATAACTATCTTCATTTTTCTCGAGCCAAATATCGTTAATAACACGAATATTGCTCTCACTGGTGGTTGTTTCTTTCAATTCCTTTTTTAGTTCGTATTGAGATATTTCGGGATTAAACTGATAAACTTTTTTATCTACATCCACCTCATGAGCCTGATCAAGAGCAACCAATTCGTTATTTTTTACAGCGGTACCAATAGTGTAATTTTCTTGTTTGTCATAATAATCAGGGGGGATGTCAGAGCGGTTACCTTTTTCATAATTAAAACGCGTGCTCGCCGTTTTATCTTGAGTAACTCCAGTTAACCCTGCTGATTTTTGGTGTTCTGTATTTTGACTCAGCTTTGTGGTGCTTGTTGCTATGTAATCCCCCTGATCCATTGCAAAAGAGAATTTTGCATCAAAATCAGCTAACTTAGAAATACCATCACCTAAGGAATTTTTATTACTGCTACCTAGCCCTTGGTAGCGCGGATCTTTGGTGATCATGTTGTCAACTAAATTAGCGACAAGCTCGCGTCCATTAGTAAACTGCTTTGTAGCAACCGATTCAATTTCGCTATAGCGCTCAGCAGCTGATGACATACTACTAAACGCACTTTTAAAAACAGCCAACCCTTGTTTCATTACTTCATCACTTTTGTGACCAAACGCAGAACGTGTACTTTTCTCAGAGCTATTGAGCTGGCTATCTTCTAAACTCTTATCGAGCGCTTTTATATATTGTTGCATTTGGCTTTTGTCTTGAGCGCCAATTGTTGACATATCAAGCGAAAAATCAATATTGTTTTGTCCGTTTACCGATTCAAACTCCAGTATTTGCTGCTCAGAATCCTCATCAAGGGTATAACTTAAATTAAGCTCATTATCTGTTCCGAGCAGTGCTCCATCGGCATCGCCAGTATTTCCCTCTGACGTTGAAAAGTACAAATCAAAACCCGAAAGTTCTTTGTTATCAAAATTGCTTAGAAAGCTTAAATCTAAATCAGCTTGGTTTGCGGGTACATAACGACTGTAAGCGCTTTGTTTAGCCTTAAAAAATTCATCCGCCATTTCACCAACACCAGAAAGTACTTGCGTTAATGCTTGGTGTTCAGCCTCAGATAAGTCGCCATCTACTTCATAACTTACGCTAAATTCGTCAGTGGTTTCGCCTGTTTCCTCATCGTAACCTTGCGCAGAATGAAAAGTAATTTTAATAACATCACCTTCTTTGGTTTTTACCGACAGCTCAAATCCATAGTTATCATCATCCTCATATCGCTCGCGGTTAAAATTTTCCATAAAGGGGTCTAGCGAGCGTTCAACACGCAGCTGACTAGACGCTAAAAACGTTTTTTGATTGAACCCAAGCTGCCCCAAGTTTGATAAAATATCGCTAGTGTTAGCATAAGCGCCCTGAATATTCTTTACCGAGCTGTTTAAACGCTCAATTAACTGATCACTACGTTCATTTTTTAATAGGCCCTCTTGCTGAGAACTTATCACCGTACGTAGTGCAACCTCTTCACTAGAGAGCTTATAATTTGAGCCACTGGGTGTGCTGGAAATCGTGAGTAACGAGGATAATTGCTGATTAAGTATTTCATCGACTTGTTGGTCACTAAACTGACTGAGCATTTCATCAGTGATTGTTGCCGAACTTGGCGCTAAGTGAGCACGCGATTGCAAACCTGTGGGAACACTGGTTTGGTTTGAATTATTGACCGATTGGGCAAGCAACGCATTTAAGTTAGCATAATTGCCTTGTAGTTTATTAACCATGATTATCCTTAATCTTCAGTACAATATAAATACGGTATCGGCCAACGAATTAAAAGCTTTAATTATTTGTTTATTATTCAAATATAAAGTATTTACGCAAAAAACATTCTTTAAAAGTAATTAGCAGGTTTTGGCAAGCAGCGACTTTAATATGTCTGGTACAAATTTTCGCTGCGCGGTAATGGCATAGAAGTGCTCAAATGCATCGGGTAAACGCTGATATTCAACTAGTAGGCCTTGTTCTATTTCATCCTTTACTACAACTGATGGCAATACCGATAGTGCACCACTATCACGGGCAAGTAATCGCAGCATAGCCATATCATCAGCCTCTGCTTTTATTTTTGGCTGATACTGCCAACGAGCACATAAAGCATTAAATGAGTCTCTAATAGCAGAAGTTTTAGCGGGTAGCACCCACTGTGCATCCGTGTAACCTGATGGAAACTGGCCGCGTGTTTTTTTATCAGCTGGGCCAACTATAGCTAATGGCTGACGAGATACCAACTGACTTTGCCACAGTTGATCGTAGTGCTCAAGCCCGATGGGTTTATTGGTTAAAACTAAATCCAGTTCGTGCTCTGCCAAACCATTTAACAGCCCATCCATACGCCCTGCAGTAAGCGAAAAGCGTACTTCGTCATTGCTCATTAAGGGGTTAATAAATTCTTCGATAAAGTTACGAGAGAGCGTATTGAGCACCCCGATTGATAAATGCTGAGTTTGGGAAATCACCCCTTTATGAATAAAAGACGACAGTTCTTCGCCTTTGGTGAATATATCGTTGGCGTACATTTGCACCCGCTTTCCCATATCGGTTAATGCGAGTGTGCGGCCTTTACGTTCAAATAACTCAATATTAATGGTGTGCTCTAATTGTTTTATTTGCGTAGAGAGCGCTGACTGCGATAAATGCAGCTCTTTCGCGGCTTGGGTTAAGTTACCAATACGAGCAACCGACCAAAAATAATATAAGTGATGATAATTTAAACGGCTCATTATTGTTCTCTTTTATAGAACGTTTATATGCATTATATCTATTTTTATTTAGTTATCTAGTTTGCCATACTCCAATAACTAAATAAGGAGCACTGAATGAGTGAGTATATTATTTCGTTGTTACTGCTAATAATGCCTTTGAGCACATTTATAGCAGCCTGGTTAATTGGCCAACAATCGCGCGCTTCAAATGGTCATGTGCTGTTTAAAGTAATGGTGTTTAATAGCATTGCATTTATAACAGCTATTACGCTTCATCAAATTTATGCTTTTAATTTACTCAGTTTCTTATCGCTGACCATGACCCGAATTATTATGCTGGGGCTTATATTATTTATCACGCTGATATTAATTCGCTTTTGTAAGCACTATATGCAAGGTGAGCCACGTGTAAACTACTTTTGGCGATGGCTATTACTTACCATCACTGCCGTATTAGTTGTGGTTATGAGCAACCACTTAGCGCTATTTTGGCTAGGCTGGGTGGCGATAAGTTTAGCACTACATAAACTATTAATGTTTTACCCTGAGCGCCCTCGAGCGGTGCTCGCCGCCCATAAAAAATTTATTGTGGCACGTGTTGCCGAATCCTTATTACTGATTGCATTTGGTATTTTGTGGTTCATTCACAATAGTCTGTACATAACTGATATAACCGCCTTTTATAATACCACCACGCTACCACTGTCTTTTGCAGAGCAAGTCGCTGCTTTTTTAATTGCCTTTGCGGCTTTAATAAAATGCGCTCAACTCCCAATACACGGCTGGCTAATTAAAGTGGTTGAAGTACCCACACCGGTGAGCGCTTTATTACATGCCGGAGTCATTAATTTAGGAGGCTTTTTATTAATTTTATTTGCGCCTTTGTTTATTCAAGCTGCGGCTGCACAGTGGTTAATTTTAATTATTGCTGGTTTAACTACGGTGATCAGCGCTTTGATAATGACTACCCGAATAAGCGTTAAAGTAAGGCTTGCTTGGTCTACCAGTGCGCAAATGGGATTAATGCTCATAGAATGTGCGCTGGGATTATTTGAACTGGCTCTGCTTCACCTTGTTACTCATTCAACCTATAAAGCCTTTGCATTTTTAAACTCAGGCAACGGTGTAAACGAAGATCTGATTCGCCGCCACATTCCAAAACAATCACCCACGTGCTTTGCTTGGTTAATGGGGGCATTGGTGTCGATTACCCTAGTTAGCGCTGCTTGGACCATTAGCGGCTATCAAGGCGCGGTCAGTGTGTGGCTACTTTTAGCATCGGCTTTAACTATTTTACTGGCCAACCAACATGGCGCTTCTAGCGTGCAAACTCACAGTAAAAAACTGCTAGTCGCACTATTAGTTGTTATTAGTTATGTGGTTGCTAAAAATATATTTACTTTAGCACTAGAGCTTGAGCAGTGGCGCGAAGCTGCATTTAGCCTCGCCGATAGCTGGGTAATAGCCCTTATTTTAACGTTAATGATTGCCAGCTACTTTTTACGCTACCAGTCTTGGCGACCACAGGTTAAATCATTTTCCACCCTATTATTTGCAGGTTTGTATTTAGATGAGTGGTTTACGCGGTTAACCCTAAAAATATGGCCGATAAATTTACCTAATAATGGCCACACCGATTTAAAAAATCATGCAGCTGGAATCACCGTTGAGGAATCAAAATGAGCAATCAAACGAATTCAAATCACACGGCATTATCGTTAAGTGACACTGAAAACAACATACTTAATAAAGTATGCGGTTACATAGCACCAAACTGGCCTTTAGATCAGATGATTGCAGTTAACCCATTTTGGGAAATGCGCCACCTGCCTATTGAAGATGTAAGCGCACGCATTGATACCTTATGTAATGCCAATATGCTCATGCCTAAAGACTTTTATCAGCACAAGTACGACAACGGCATAATTACTGATAACCACTTAGCCGATGCAGCCAAGTTACTTAACAGTGACTTTACGCATGAGCAACTCATAAAAACCCTTCACATTGATGTTCCTTTAGTGGATTGGCACAACATTGCTGATTTACTCGACCAACAACGTAATAAGCATAAAATGGCTTGGCATGATGAAATTACTCATCAGTTGAGTCAGTTTTGTGCTGCACATTATCAACAACTCGGCCCTATGCTGCATCGTAATGATACTCAAGCCCCATCTGAATTATATCGCCATTGGTTAACCGTTATTCAAGCGGATAAAGGCATTAGTATTGTAATGGATGAAAAGCATTTAAATGGCTACTTTAAGCAATTACCCACATCCGCAGATGAACTGATTGCACTAACACTCTCAACCCTTAATATAGATAACGACTCGTTAGAGTTATATGCTCATTCGCTGCTTTTAGATATTAATGGTTGGGCATCGTGGTTGGCGTATTTGCGATTTCAAGGCCAACTTTACGCTAAGCCCAAAGATGATATGAAACAGCTACTGGCCATGCGAATGTCATGGGACTTGGTTATTTGGCAGTATCTGGCAGATCATGATAGTGCTTCATTTAAACAACTACAAAGTCAGTGGCAGCAAGAAAAGTCACTCGTAGTTGAGCGCCTGCATGCACACAAATTAGCACAAAAGCCATTATGGGTGTGGGCAAAAGCACTGGAGCTGAGCTATCAATACCCGCTTAATCATGCACTGCAAAGCGCCACTAAAACCCCAGTGAACAACGCTCAATTACAAGCGGTGTTTTGTATTGATGTACGCTCAGAGGTTATTCGCCGCGCGCTTGAATCGCAAAGTAAAAATATAGAAACCTTCGGCTTTGCCGGTTTTTTTGGCTTGCCACTAGAATATCAAGAAAATGGTAGTGCAATTACTCGTCCTCAACTACCAGGGCAACTCAAACCAGACATACATGCCACACAAACTCACAAAGACGCGACACTTGAAGCATCACGCCAAAATAGTGCCACATGGCAAAGCTGGTCAAAATCGGCCCCTTCATCGTTTTCTATGGTTGAGTCAGCAGGCTGGCTGTATGCATTTAAATTAATAAAAAATACCTTTTTATCTAAAGGCGATGCTAAAAAGTGCACTCCGACTGACTGGCAATTAACACAAAATCAGCAAAAACTGACCCTAAAAGACAAAACCGACTTAGCTCAAAAAGTGCTTAACACCTTAGGAATAAAAGAGTTTGCGCCGCATGTTATGTTGGTGGGCCACGCCAGCCATACAACTAATAACTTGCACAGCGCTGGCCTAGAATGTGGAGCCTGTGGAGGGCAAAGTGGCGAAGTTAATGTACGCGTGCTGGCTAACTTACTAAACGATACCCAAGTGCGCCAAGCGCTTAAAGAGCGAGGGCTAACACTGGCACAGAGCACGCAATTTATTGCCGCTATTCATAACACAACCACGGATGTCATCACCGCTTACGATACCGAGCTTAATGACAATCTGAAAAAATGGCTAACTGTTGCCACGCAAACCGCTCAGCAAGAACGCTTAGTAAATATCGACCCGCAGTTAGTTAATAAAACCGCGGATGAAATTAACCATGCTTATCAACAGCGTGCCCGCGATTGGTCGCAAGTACGCCCAGAATGGGGGCTTGCTAATAACGCGGCCTTTATTGTTGCACCACGAGCCTGGACTCGCAGTGTTAACTTACAAGGACGCTGTTTTTTACATGATTATGAATGGGAAAACGATAACGAATTTGCGGTATTAGAACTGATTATGACCGCCCCCATGATAGTAACCCATTGGATCAATAGTCAATATAATGCCTCGGTTACCGACAACCATAAATACGGCAGTGGTAATAAAATACTTCACAATGCAGTCGGCGGTAATATTGGATTATTTGAAGGTAATGGCGGTGACCTTCGTATTGGCTTAGCCATGCAATCACTGCACAACGGGGATAAATGGATGCACGAACCGATTCGCCTTAATGTATATATTGCTGCACCGCAATCGGCAATCGCGGCAATTTATAACAAACATGTCATGGTGAAGGAGCTGATTGATAACCATTGGCTCACTCTCATTCGCTGGGGCGATGATAATACCCTTGAGCAGTTCGAAAATGGACATTTCTCAACTATTTCAGCCTCTAATGAGCCAATATAAGCTATGCCAAAGATAGTCATTGCTACTAAACATAAAAAGGCGCCTTTAGTAGCTCCCGCTTTGGAGCCACTTGGTTTTGAGGTATTCACTACTGATTTATTTGATACCGATACACTTGGGATGTTTAGTCACGAAGTACAACGTCATTGTAGTGCCAATACAGCGGCACTGACAAAAGCTCAGCGCGCATGTGAACTCACAGACGAGCAATTTGGGCTTGGCAGTGAAGGCAGTTTTGGGGGTGGGCCGTATCCGGGTTTAATGAACTGGGACGAAGAAGTTATTTGTTTTTATGATAAGCACAATAACAATGCTATTTATGGATACGCTGGTGGGCCATTTTCGCCCAGCAGCTTAAGCATTAGCAGTGAAACCAGTGCTGAATCAATCACTACTGCATGTCAGCGCTATGAAAACCAGCATTGGATACTTGACGACACCCAAACGCTTCATAAAGGGCTTAGCATAGAAGCGCTTATTGCTTTGTATACAGAAAAAACGCCAAGCACAGGTACAATCACGCCTGATCTGAGGGCCATGTATAGCCCGCAACGCCAAGTAATTGTTAGCCAAGCTGCAGAAGATCTTGCAAGGCGACTATCATCAACATGCCCACAGTGCCAAAATCCTAACTTTGTTGCTAAACAAGTTACAAAAGGCTTGCCCTGTGAGCTATGTAATATGCCAACAGAACAAATGAAATCAACTACTTCAGTGTGTGATAGTTGCGACTTTAGCCACATTGAAACGAATAAAAAACGCGTTGCTGATGCAACATATTGCCAGTTTTGTAATCCTTAAGAGTTATTATGACATCATTACAACCCACTCAATTATTGAATACTGAAGAGCGTATTAACCAAGCCGTGGCACTATTAAAAGCGGGCGAATGCGTTGCCTTACCCACAGAAACTGTATATGGCCTTGCTGCCGATGCTTGCGCAGAAAATTCCACACGATTTTGGGAGCTCGTGAGGTAATCTTTTTTGATGTTTTTCCACTCGTAAACCAAAAGCACGCTTAATAAAATTAAGCCACCCAACAGCAAAAAACAGAAGAGTTTCCATAAATTATTTTTTATTAGTGCCATCTAATTCTCACAACCCCGCCACAACCTGTTTGGTAGTGTGTTATGTATTTGGGCTCTTAAATGCACTTTATGGCTAGCTTGGTTTTTTCAAGCAATTTTATTGCAAAATTAAGAAAACACACACAAATAAACACCTTTAATTAACAATAAAAGTAACATTAATTAACGACCGGCAAGCTCGATAAAAGCATTATTGTTATTGCTAAGCTAAGGCTTCGTTGTATCCTTGCATTTAATAAACGATATTATTAAGCGACCATTGTAGTTTATTTATTAAATATAATATTAATTTAAAACAATAGCTTTAGTTGTAAAATGTAATTTAAACCAGCCCATGTATGAAGTCGCTTTGTTTAGTCATAATTTTGCAATAATGATCGGTAATAATAGCTGTATTATTAATCAAAAATAGCATTTGAAGCCCCTCATGAGCGAATCTATAGTGCAACTTACTTTTGCACTTCCGTCATTTGAAGATCCTATGTCTGCGGCAATGAGCCACAGCATGGAATTTGAAACGCTATCGCAGGATGCTAACAGTCAGCATCAAATCACACTGCAATGCGTTTTACCTGAGGCTGCTCATGAAAGTGATATTATTTCACTAAGCGCAACTGAGCCAAATGCACGAGCGGCTCAATACTACACAGAAAAAACACTCAATTTATCTGATTTAGAACAAGGGCGAGTCAACCTGACTTTGAGTCAAATATCACATAGTCATGATTTTGTGATGCAAATGATTTTGCATGGTAAGCACGGCACGTTAAAAAATAGTTTGCAGTTTGATATGCATATTAACCAATTTGGTAGTGGTTATACTGCACCTGCAACTTATATAGCGCCGCCTAAGCCGCATCGGGTACGCCAGTATTTCGCCAATATGGGAACGGCTTTACTTTCGCTTTTTTAGTTATTGGCGCACACTTTTCCATTGATTTTTTATTACTCAATCAGCAAAGCTCACTTTACCCATAGTGATATCTAAAATCCCTTGGTTGTTATTGTTTAAGCTTTGACGTTGCCCAGCCAAACATTCATTTGCCAAAATAGCAAACAGCACGGACTCTTTGGCATCAGGATTTACGCCTAAAATCTCGGTGTTTTTAAACGCCTTAATGTTTGGGCAGTGCATCAATAATTGCTCCATTAATAATGGATTATGAATACCTCCACCACTGGCATACACTACACAGTCTTGAGTATGTTGAGCACAGTCATTTAATGCCTTAGCAATCGTAGTGGCAGAAAGGGCATTTAAAGTCGCTAAAACATCTTCGTGGTTTAGTCTTTGTGTCGTTGAATGCATTTGTGCCTCCCGTAAATAAGCTAAATTAAACACCTCCGGTCCGGTTGTTTTAGGCAGAGGTAATTTAAAAAACGCGTTATCGGTAAGCGCAGTAAGAAGCTTTGTATTCACTTTACCAGCTTTGGCAAGTTTAGCTCCCTCATCATAATGGAGCCCTTTAAAATAATGCTGTACATAAGCATCCATAATAGTATTGCCAGGGCCAATGTCAGAGCTAAAGACCGCTCCAGTATCGCCGTTTTTAGGTAAAAATGTTAAATTAGCAATGCCACCCATGTTTAATAAAATGCGGTTTTCGTCAGGGCTGGCAAAAAATAAATAATCGCCATACACGGCCAGCGGCGCACCTTCTCCACCAGCGGCAATATGCTTTTGCCTAAAATCGCCAACAGTGGTAATGCCTGTAGTAACGGCTATTTGGTCACTATCACCTATTTGCAAGGTGCCATGTTTAAAGTCATGGTGGTTATGTTGGGATTGCGGGCAGTGATAAATAGTTTGCCCGTGGCTTGCTATGGCATCAATACTCGCAGGGTCAATACCCCATGCAATTAAACACTGATTAACCATAGCACCATGGAGTTTTCCTACCCAAGGGTGTAACAAAGTTAGCACTTCTAAATCGCATTCGCGCTTGGCAAATACCTGCTTTATTTTAGTTTTATACTCGTCGCTGTATTCAACCGTAGTAAAATTTTTAACCTCTATTTGTGTATGCAAACCTGCACCGGTTATTTTACATAGCGCCACATCTAAACCATCTAAAGAGGTGCCACTCATTAAACCAATAATTAAACGACTGGGCTTTTTAGCGCTGTTATAAAGGGCGGCAATGTGTGGGTGCATAGTGACTCTGTGTAGGTACTTTTTATTATATTTTAAAAGAGTTTAAAGCAAAGTTATAGCTGTATACACTTTAATTTTAAAAAGATAGTTTCATTGTTTAAACGCCTAAAGCTTGCTAGGTTATTGGTTGATAATAATAAACTTATTTACCATATGATGATTTTACGTGAGTTCAAGCAACACGATACCTTTCAAATAGTAACCATTTTGAACGATCAACAAGTAGCTCGCTATTTGTCCTCTAAAATTCCATTTCCTTATACTCAAGCAGATGCAAACTGGTGGGTAAACGAAGGAGCAAAATGTGGCATCATTAAAGCTATTGAAGTTGATGGCCTATGTGTTGGTTGTATTGGTGCTATCCCTGGTGAGTTTGAGTATAGCCGCAGTGGCGAAATAGGTTATTGGCTTAGTCAGCAATATTGGGGGCAAGGTATTATTACCCAAGCCATAGAGTTGATTACTAAAGAAGTGTTTGAAAGTACTAACTTAAACCGTATTCATGCGGCTGTATTTGCTGGTAATGCGGGCTCAATAAAGGCGTTGCTTAAAAATGGCTTTAATAACGAAGCTATTTTAAAGAAAGCAATTTATAAAAATGGTCACTATTTAGATAGCCATGTATTTAGTGTGCTAAAACAGAGTAATTGTTCTAATTAAATTCTTTCGACGGTTGAATTAACCACCTCTCGCCCAAAGCTCGTGTATCAAGGTACAAATCTTTTCTACCTATCCGCGCATTATTGTTGAGCAATGTATAGTTTTAAAGCTTAAACATTCGGTATATAGGTCGTTTTTTCACTCTATCATGGAGATTTTTATGTCCACAACCAGTCGTCAATTTACTTTAGCATCACGCCCACATGGCGCTCCTACCAATGAAAATTTTGAACTTAAAAACGTAGAGTTACCATCATTAAAAGATGGTGAAGTATTGCTGCGTACTATTTATTTATCACTAGACCCTTATATGCGTGGCCGCATGAGCGATGCTAAATCGTATGCCGACCCTGTAGAAATTGGTGATGTAATGGTTGGTGCAACGGTTTGCCAAGTCGAATCATCTAAAAATGATAAGTTTAGCGAAGGCGAATGGGTATTAGCATATACAGGCTGGCAAACTTACGCTATCTCAAATGGCGAAGGCTTAATGTCATTAGGTAAAGAACCAACAAACCCTTCATACGCATTGGGTATTATGGGTATGCCTGGCTTTACCGCCTACATGGGTTTACTCGATATTGGCGTCCCTAAAGCAGGTGAAACCGTGGTCGTTGCAGCAGCAACGGGACCTGTTGGTGCAACGGTTGGTCAAATAGCTAAAATTAAAGGCTGTAAAGTAGTAGGCGTTGCCGGAGGCAGCGAAAAATGTGCACATGCTGTTGAAAATCTAGGCTTTGATGCATGTATTGACCATAAAGCAGATGACTTTGCCGAGCAGTTAGAAAAAGCATGTGAGCAAGGCATTGATGTTTATTATGAAAATGTGGGCGGAAAAGTGTTTGATGCCGTATTACCTTTGCTTAATACCTCAGCACGCGTGCCTATCTGTGGTTTGGTATCGCAATATAATGCCACCAGTTTGCCTGAGGGCCCAGACCGAATGGGCATGTTAATGGGACAATTACTAACTAAGCGCATCAAAATGCAAGGCTTTATTATTTTTGATGATTATGGCCACCGCTATGACGAATTTGCACAAGACATGCAAAAATGGCTACAAGACGGAAAAATTCAATACCGCGAACATCTGGTAGAAGGCATTGAAAACACCATCAGTGCATTTAACGACATGATCAGTGGGAAGAACTTTGGTAAAACCGTAGTAAAGATTAACAGCCCACTATAATAACATTCAGGCTGTGTTGTAATTCAACACAGCTCAATAAGGAAGAAAATGATTAAACTACACCATTTAAATAAATCTCGCTCTAAACGTATTATTTGGTTATTAGAAGAGCTTGAGGTCGATTACGAAATTGTTGCTTACCAACGTAACACTGAGACTTTTTTAGCCCCTGATGAGCTTAAAAATGTGCATCCGCTGGGTAAATCGCCAGTTATAGAAGACGACGGCTTAGTGATTGCCGAGTCTGGCGCTATCACAGATTACCTGATCACTAAATATGGCAAAGGTAAATTTGCCCCAAAAGCAGGCACCCCTGATTACGTTGACTACCAGCAATGGTTACACTTTGCAGAAAGCTCAGCAATTTTACCGCTTTTACTTAAAATGTTTGTGCAAAAAGATGGCGCTAAAACCCAGTTTTTAGAAGGCTATGCTGATGCTGAAACCGCTAAAGTGATTAGCTATTTTAACAGCCGTCTTGAAGGCAAACGTTATTTAGTGGGCGAAACCCTAACCGGTGCCGATTTTATGATGTCGTTTATTGTTGAAATCGTTAAAAATGCAGGCCAACTAGAGCACTTTAAAAATCTGGTTAAATACGATGAGCAATTACAATCTCATGAAAAATTTCACACCGCTAACGAGTTAGAAGCCAAGTACGACTAACTTACCTTTCGCTTTGATTGTGGTTTCACAGTCAAAGCGATACCCGCTTTTCTATTCAGGTCTATCAAGATAAATTTTTTTAAAATCATTAAAATGTGTTTCAAAAAGTGCAACTAAGTTTGGATCAAAATGATTACCTGCGCCTTTAATTATTTCCGCTTTTGCGTCATCTATACTCCAAGGCTCTTCATAACAACGGCGACAACATAACGCATCAAACACATCAGCAATCGCAGTAATTCGTCCCTCTAAACTGATTTCTTGCTGTTTTTTTGCGTGCGGATAACCGGCTCCATCCCAACGCTCGTGATGATCAATCGCAATGTTTGCAGCCATATCAATAACAGGATTAGCTGTCCCTTTGAGAATTTCCCAACCCTTAGTGGTATGCTGTTTCATAATTTCCCACTCGTCAGCGTTTTTTAACATCCTCGTTATCACCACTGGGGGAGTTTATCATTATGTTTTTAATGTTTATGGGCAGAATAGGACCGCTCACTATCGCCTACTTTTTGGCAAGTCCACGCACTAAAAAGCTAAGATACCCTAGCGCGCAACTCTCTATTGGTTAACAAACATTAACGCGGGTTAATTAATTAGCCCGCATTAAATACCCGCTAACTCTCGCTCAGTAATACACTCACCCGATGCCATTTCAAACTCGCGACACACTAATGGGCGGTTTTCGTAAATAGAGCACATTAGCGTGTTACGATCGAGTGCTTCGCACCAGCCATCATCAGCGCGTTTCATTACTTCACTGCCCCATTTATCATAGGCAATAAAATTAAATGGCACTCCAGTGTCGGTCACTATGCGTACTTCTAATTGGCAGCAACATGCTTGGCAATTAGCACAGGTTACGGGCTCTGGCGCTGAGTTTATATTTTTAACAGAAATAACGGTATGCGGCATAGTGGCTTACTTTTTAGGATAAGCCACTATGATACAGGAACTACGACCAATTGCATTAACGAGCGAGTAATGTCGCTTTAATTTCGCTGTAACGCATCTGCTCGCACAGTGCAAAACCACTTAGTTGGCGCACTTTATTGCGCGCAAACAGTGGCACACTCATTCCCGCTAAAAACCGGCATTGGGTTTCAATGCCCACATTGTGCACACCTTTAGTTGCCATGTGGGCTAAAAACTCATCGACCTTTTGGCATATAAGCGCTGTATCAATCTTTGCAGGGGTGATTGAATATTCAAGCTTAACCGAATCCCCACGGCACACCGAGCAATGTCCACATTGCTGTGGCGCATTCGCATCATCAAAATAACGGGCTAAGTTATAGCTTAAGCAAGATTGCAGCTCAAAAAAGCGCACCAAAGCAGCAATCCGTTTTATTTCAGCTTGCTCTTTATCGGTAAAATAATCGTGTAACTGCTGGGCAAGTGCAGGGTTATTAATCACCTCGCTATGCACTTTGTACACTTGAGTAATACGTTTGGTTTCAAGCGTGATAAGGTTTTTTTCAGCCAAATAATCAAGCGCGGCTACAACACGTTTACGGTCAACCTGCGCGGCTTGCGTTAGGGAGTCAAAATTAAGTGTGCCCCATATTTTTTTAAAGTCGGTATGACTAAATATTTGTGTTAAAAAAGCTTGGCGCTGTTCATCAAACTGGCTAAGTAACTCATTTTTATCAACCAAAAATTTATACTTAAAATCGGCATAATAGGCATACTGCGGCGTTATTGCGCCTTGCATTTCAAGCTGTACCAGCAAGGTTTTAAGGGCAAGCTGGCGAATATTACTCTCACTCGATAAGCTATATTCTTGCATTTCCCATTGCTGTTGAGCTTGGCGAATATCGTTAATCACATATTCAATACCGCTGAGCTCTGGGGTATCGCCGTAAATAAAGTTTTCTACTGTATTTAAGCCATCTAAATTAGCCAGGGTATAACAATTTGATGGGTTGCCGTCACGCCCTGCGCGGCCAATTTCTTGGCTGTAGTTTTCTATTGATTTAGGTAAATCGTAGTGAATAACAAAGCGTATGTCTGATTTATCAACCCCCATACCAAAGGCAATGGTAGCAACCACAACATTTATTTTGCCTGCCATAAAATCGTCTTGAATTTGCCCGCGTAGGGTGTCTTCAAGCCCTGCATGATACGCCACTGCTTGCAGGCCCTGCGCGCTTAACATATTGGCCACTTGCTCAGCACTTTGCTGCAGCGTGACATACACAATACCGGGGCCGGTTTGCGCACGGACAATTTTAGTAAGCTCATTGTTTTTATCCGCCGTTTTAACACTCAGCACATTTAAATCTAAATTAGCGCGATAAAACCCCGTTTGCACAATACATTGTGGCTCAATAGCAAAGCGCTCGGCCATATCGCGTTTTACTTTTTTAGTGGCGGTAGCGGTTAATAGTAGCACTAACGGAATATTTAGCTCTTCACGGTAACGAGGTAGTTTTAAGTAATCGGGTCTAAAGTTATGCCCCCATTCAGATATACAATGCGCTTCGTCAACAACCAACATAGAAAGCGCCACTTGGCTTATAAACTCCCTAAAGCGTTCGTTTTTAAAGCGCTCAACCGACACCATTAACACTTTAACTTTACCACTTCGTACGTCGTTCATTACAGTGCTACTTTGCATTTGGTCTTGGCTTGAGTCGAGGCTGGCGGCATAGATGCCTTTGCTATTTAAAAAGCTAATTTGATCTTTCATCAAGGCCAATAACGGCGATACCACCAGCGTTAAATGCGGTAAATGTAACGCGGTGAGTTGATAGCACAACGACTTACCCGATCCTGTAGGAAATATTGCCAGTGATGATTGGCCATTTAGCAGCTGCTCTATGGTTTGTTGTTGCCCTGCTCTAAACTGATTAAAACCAAAATGTTGCTCAAGAGACTGAACTAGCGAGGTACTCATAAAAGCGTCCTTTTTATGTCGGTGCCCATAAATGCTGTAAATGCGCAGTAGATGAAATATTTGCATATCAGTATACATCAAATGACGTGATTTATTGCTGACATATCCTTTAATTAGGCGCACACTATAGCCCCATAAAAACGTGCTTTGCCAAAATAATTTTTTGATACCCAAGTCATTTTAAAAATCAACGTACAGAAATTGCTTCGGTATATTATTTTTAAGGGCATAGTCATGGATATAACCATACCAAAAATCGTCATCATCGGCGGTGGCGCTGGTGGGCTGGAGCTAGCAACTCAATTAGGGCACAAACTAGGAAAGAAACAACACGCAAATATATTACTCATCGATAAAAATCGCACTCATATATGGAAACCGTTATTGCACGAGGTTGCAACTGGCTCTATTGATGCCGATTTAGATGGGGTTGTTTACTCCGCGCATGCTGCCAAACACCACTATAACTTTCAACTTGGTACCTTTTGCAACCTCGATAACAACAATAAAACCATTACCTTAAGCCCTCTATATGACGAGTTAGGGCATCAAATTTTACCTAAACGCACCGTTCACTATGATCATTTAGTTATTGCTATTGGCAGTGTGAGTAACGACTTTAATACGCCAGGCATTAAAGAGCATTGTTTTTACCTAGATTCAAATCAACAAGCCGAGCGCTTTCAACACGCGCTGCTGGATAACTTTACTCGCCTTCATCAAGACGATGACCCATTACACTCATTAAACATCGCCATTGTTGGCGGTGGAGCAACTGGGGTTGAGCTCTCGGCTGAGCTGTATCATGTTTCTGATTTACTAAGAATATACGGTTTAACCAATATGTCGGCTAAGCGTTTACATATTCATCTGATTGAAGCGGGCCCCAGGATTCTTCCGGCGCTGTCTGAGCGAATTGCCAGTTCGGCCAAGCGTGAGTTATTAAGATTAGGCGTCACCGTTCGGGAAAATACCCAAGTTAAACAAGCAACCGAACATGGCTTTATCACCAATGATGATGAGCAAATAAACGCGGATATTATGGTATGGGCGGCGGGCGTAAAAGCACCTGACTTTATTAAAGAGCTGGGTATTTTTGAGCTGACTCGTAATAACCAAATAAAAGTAAACGAGTACTTACAAAGTCATCTTGACCCACAAATATATGTGCTCGGTGATTGCTGCGCGTTTACCCAAGATGATGGTACGCAAGTGCCGCCACGCGCACAATCGGCACATCAAATGGCACAATGCGTTGAAAAAAACTTAATCGCCACATTACGTGAGCAGCCCCTTAAAAAATTCGAGTATAACGACCATGGCTCACTGGTTAATTTATCGCGCTACAGCACAGTAGGCAGCTTAATGGGTAACCTAACCAGTAATAGCTTTTTTATTGAAGGTAAAATTGCCCGCTTTATGTATATTTCATTATATAGAATGCATCAGCGCGCTATTCATGGCAGTGCCAAAACCTTTGCTTTGTGGATCAGCGAAAAAGTGCTGCGTGTTGTGCGTCCTAAAATGAAGCTGCACTAGCCAAAATTAAAGACAGTGGTAATTTAAGTTACCACTGTCTTTAATTTTTAATATTAGCTATATAAAGTACACAAAAATTTTAAGGAAACAGGCTATGTCGGATAAAACGCTTATTTTTAATTTTGACGGTACCGGCAGTGAACCCCGAGACGCAGATCAGTTTAGTACAGAGCATTTTAAAGAAGACGCCAGTATTTCTAATATTTTAAAACTACACTTATTGCTCGGTGGTAAACTTGATGATTCTCCCACCACCCCATTTTCCAAACAGTTAAGTTTTTATTACCAAGGCATAGGCACTAAAGGTAGTCGTTTAAAACGAATTTTAAATCAAGCACTCGCCCCACGTTCAGACGATGTAGCCAGCATTTTAAATCAAGCTATTAATGATTTTAAACAGTATTACCAAAGCGGCGATACCCTCCTACTTACCGGCTTTAGCAGAGGCGCTGCATTAGCACGGCGATTTGCAAAGTGCTTAGAGCCACTCATACATGAAAAGGTGTATTTATGTGTGTTTGATACAGTGGCCTCGATTGGCATGTCAAAGGTGAGTAAAGCCACTTGGGGTGCAGAGCATGTTATTTTTGAAAATCACACCATTGCCAGTAATGTCTCTGAGGCGCTGCACTGTGTAGCGCTTGATGAAAAACGTCGCGCCTTTGAACCGACGTTAATGAACCAGCAAGCTAACATTACCGAGCTGTGGTTTGCAGGAGCCCATTCCGATGTGGGAGGCGGCTACTATCGCGATGGACTTGCCGATATTTGCTTGCGTTATGCACTTGAGTGGCTCATTGCTCAGCCACTGTCAGTTTCATTGCTAACCAGTCATGACATCGATTACGAAAACCTTTTACCTGAGAGTAACTTGGTTGCCCAAGACGATGTGACTGTTATTCCCGATCCACTGGCGTTAAGTCATCAGCAAAATTACTTTTGGTTAAACCCATTTTTTAAACTTGTTGATAGGCAGTGCTGTGTATTAATTGACGATGAAATCAGCCACGTCGCCCCATTAATACATCACAGTGTTGCACAGCGAATTAATAAACTAACCAGCTATCGTCCCGAATCGTTAAAAAACTTACATTATAAAATGATTTACAGCGACGACAGCACGTTAAACTTTATGGGACTCAGTGCCCATATAATGCTAGCCAACCAAAATATGAGTTTACTTAGCATAAACCAAAGCCAAGATGTGATGGTATATGCCAGTGAAGCCTACAACGCCACCGGCTTAATGCTTGCCCAAGGTGCGACCTATCGCTTTACTCCTTATCCTAATCAATATTGGTATGACGATGGTATAAAGTGCTCTCCTTCTGGGTGGCATCGCGATAACGTGCAACTCGGCGTTAAAGAAATCCCCATGACATTACTTGAGCCATTTAGACGTTTAGCTACAGCGCAATGGTTTAGTTTAATCGGCACGATTGGTCAAAGCGATGACCATGCATTTGAAATTGCCGAAGGCGTTGAAATAACCATTAAAAAATCGGGAGAGTTTTGCCCATTTGCTAATGATTTAAGTCGTTTTTATGGTGCAAATGCCGGTAGGATAAAACTTAAAGTAACGCGATTAAGCTGATAAATAGCCCAAATAATCAGTGCACTTTATACTGCAAAGTGCACTGAGCTAGGGATAGCTGGTGGAGGTTATTGCTTTTTCATTTTATGGCCTTTCACGGCATAAAATAATATGAATAGATAACAAGGTAACAACACCGAGTAGCCTGTTTGTAACGAGGTAAAGCCACTCAGTAGCCCCCATAATTAAAAGCGCAGAACCAGTACTAGTAAGTTTACCCAATCCTGATAACGCTAGTGGGAACAACGCAGGCCAAACAATCGCGTTTGCAAAGCCTAAAAAGGCAATCAGCAGTAAAACATCAGGCAAATTAGCGCCGCCTAAAGGCACCAATGACCGCGATATTATTAAACTATACACACCAGAACTGGTAGTCAGAGATTCAACAGCCCCTCCTATAGCTTTATAATTAATTAGCTGGCACGCGCTGCAAGTCCCCCTTCAGCGCTTAAAGCAGTAAAAGCGGCCTAATTTTTGAACGCATAGCCTGTACCACTGAGTTTATTAACAATAAAACGGCACATGTTGTAAATTTTACACTTAGGGTCTGTTGATCTTTCAAGGTTATATAACTCAGTTAACCTCTCTAATACCAATTCGCTTAATTAACTGAGCTATTTTGAGGGAGGAAAATCGTGTCGATAGCAAGGCAAAAATTTCGTTATTGAGTTGTTCTAAATGAGACGTTTTTAACGTCTGTTAGCGTCTGTTCTACCCCCTCAAAATGATTAAGTATTATTGCAAATTGGTATAAATATACAGGAGTAAAATATGGCCAAGTCAGCCCAATTGTATAGAATGGCAACCGATGAACATATTTGCCCATTTGGTTTAAAATCTAAAGATTTACTTGAACGTCAAGGCATTGAAGTAGACGATCATTTACTCACCTCAAGAGCCGATACCGATACCTTCAAACAAAAATACGGTGTAAAAACAACACCACAAACATTTATAGATGATGAGCGTATCGGTGGTTATGATGAACTCAGAGAATACTTTAATAAATCCCCTGCAGGCCAACAAGGCACAACGTATACGCCGGTCATTGCTATTTTCGCGGTTACTTTGTTGCTAAGTTTAGCCTTTTCGTTGAGCGGTGCAGGATTAAGCATGTATACGCTTGAGTTATTTGTTGCGTTAACCATGGCGGTACTTGCCATTCAAAAGCTGCAAGATTTAAACAGTTTTTCGAATTCCTTTATCACTTACGATTTACTCGCCATGAAAGTGATCCCCTATGCCTATGTTTACCCATTTTTAGAAGCTTTTGTTGGCGTGGCCATGATTGCAGCACTTCCAGTTTACTTGGTTGCACCTATCTCTTTGTTTATTGGTAGTGTCGGGGCAATATCCGTGATTAAAGCCGTGTATATAGACAAACGCGAACTTAAATGTGCCTGTGTTGGCGGCGATAGCAATGTACCGCTTGGCTTTATCTCACTAACCGAAAACCTATTTATGATAGCAGCCGGTATTTGGATGCTAGTTAAATAATACAAAGGCGCGATAGGTTTAAAACCTACCGCGCCCTTCATGTTTTGATAGCGGGCTACGAGCTAAGGGGGAAGCATTCCTGTTTTTATATTTTCTCATTACTCCTCATTTTCTTCTCTGTGTTCAAATAGGGTTTAGTAAATTATTCACAAA
>NZ_JASDDE010000064.1:0-1681 GCF_030407565.1 Pseudoalteromonas sp. APC 3694 | reverse complement strand
CAGGTTAGAAAAACATAACTAACACTAACTTCAATATATAACGCGGCCAATGGCCGCGTTTTTTTACCCTCGAGTTTCGCAAACCTCAACCCAAGCAACAATGTTAAAACTAACACCGAGCTGCTTTACCTAAAACCTGAAACCTCGCACCTGAAACCTCTACTTTATCGCAGGCATAAAAAACCGAGCCTAAGCTCGGGCTATTGAGTTAATTTAGTGCCTATAAGTAGTATTAGTGGCTCTAAGGCTATATTTTTTTATTTAAAAAAAATGAACTTAAAGTCAGAGTTAACGTGTATAAAACCAACAATTTACCTTATATTTTAACTGGTTACTATTTAAGTCAGTTTGTTTGATAGTAAAAGCTTTCGTCAGATATTTTTTGTATGATATCGTATTCTAGCCCAATGTCGTTGTATTCGCCGGAACTTGGAAAATCATATTTATGATTGAATACAACGCCCCAGTGATTATCCCCAATTCCACCAAAAATAACATTAACAGCGGCTTTATTTACTTTTGTTATCGCGGCAACCTTATATTTAGCCATCACATCTCTGAGTGCTTGCGTAGAACTAGATAGATTCATTAGATCTGGCTCATCATCAGGTGTGGATACTTTGTAATCTCCAGAGGGGACGAAGCCAGCTTTTTTTGATGGGTAATATGTGATTAACTGAGTAGGGCTAAAAAAGGTATTATTGACTCTATATACATGTGGTGTCGTCTGTTGAATGATGAATAAGCCCTTATTTTCTAGCAGCGACTTTATTTCTTTGTCTGACTCTTTGACAAATTTCTTAATCAATACTATTCGCTCGTTTTCACATTTCATTTCCTTGCAAATTGAAATATTGGGTAGACTAGATAACTGCCCTTTATTAATGTTTAATAAAGCTCTTCCAAAAACCCCAAAGTTAAAATTTGCGAAAGCTTGCTTATCCTTATCGCTTTTAAATTTGGTAGGGCGAATATCTAATAGGCTATATGGGTAGAAAGATGGTAAATAGGCTAACTGCAAGTTAGTTTCGGGCAGCATTTCTTTAACGTGCTGAATTAATGCTCTGTATTCACTATCAATCTCTTTGTTAAAGTAAGACGGAGCGTTTGCCACTACTGTCGAAGAAAACAAAAAAGAACAGGTCAAAAGAAGCTTTCTAATCATCGTTTATTTCAATTCCCTTTAAAAAATTTATTATGATTTTTAGAGTTAACAGACTATCAATTAGCCTTACTAAATTCAAATATGCTTATTAGCATAACATTTATTTTTAATGGGTGGTCAAATTAACTAGACAACTTATACCCAAGGTAATGACGCCAGCTTTATGCTTTACCTTAATTGCCGCTAAATTTAACCCACGCAACAATGTTAAAACTAACATCGAGCTGCTTACCTAAAACCTGAAACCTAATACCTGAAACCTGTACTTTATTGCAGGCATTAAAAAAGGCCACCTAAGTGACCTATTTCCAACAATTAACTTAGACGTTAATTATTACTCGTTGAACGTTGCTACAAAGCGCCTACCCCTATGGTAAGAGCGCCACCTTCACATGAAGTAAATTGCAGACATTAAAAAACCCGAGGCTAAGCTCGGGTTTTTTCGTATTAATTAGCTAGGCTAATTATTACTCTACGATAGTTGCTACAACACCAGCACCTACAGTACGGCCACCT
>NZ_JASDDE010000063.1:0-23032 GCF_030407565.1 Pseudoalteromonas sp. APC 3694 | reverse complement strand
TTAACTCGCTTTGGCTCATTAGATTTAGATGGAGCACTTGGCGCTATTGGGTAGAAAAGCCCAGCGGCACACTTGCCCAAGACTTAACCTTGGGCTTGTAACGAGAGTCAGCTAGCCAGTATTATGTTCGAGGTTTTCTTATTACACAGGCCAGTCGGCGGCGTCTAAGTCATCTAACTGTGCATCACAGTGCTCATTCCCTTGCCATTTGGCAATATATTCACCGTGTGGGTCGTATTGCTGGGTTTGTTTTGCCAAATTAAAGTGTCGCCCACCGCGCGGATCGACCCCAACCCCAGCAATATATTGCCAGTTGCCCCAATTAGCGGCTACATCGTAATCAATAAGTTGTTGTTCAAAGTAAGCAGCGCCATAGCGCCAGTCTAGTTGTAGTTCGTTGACCAAACAGCTGGCTGCAATTTGTCGTGAACGGTTAGTGATAAAGCCCGTTGCGTTAAGCTCTTTCATAATAGCGTTAACTAGCGGAAATGGGGTACTGCCTTGGCACCATTTTGCAAAACGGTTCGGGCTAAAAGTGGTAAGTGGCGAGCTTTGTTTTTTACCTTTAAAAGTAAATAACTGATGCTTCACATTAATTGCATGCCACTTAAAATACTCACGCCAGAGCAATTCAAACTTGATCCAGTATGTTGATTCATTTTCCCCATGCTGCGCTTCATAGGCATCTACTGCACAAAAAATTTGCTTGGCACTAATACAACCAAACGCCAGCCAGCTACTAAATTTAGTCGAGTTATCAAAGCCATCCAGCTCATTACGGGTGATTTTATAGCTGCTTGGTAAAGCTGATGAAAAGTACTGTAGACAATGCGCAAGGCCGGCTTTGTGTCCACCTTGGAGTAAAGGGTTTACTGTTGGCGGCTCTGATATAGGCTGTTTAGCACATAAAATAATAGGCGGTGGAAGTCTTTTTGCTGAGAACGGCACTGCGGATAAACTGATACCAGTGGCTTCAATTTTTTTTCTAAAGGGGGTAAAGCCGGTTGGTAAATCAGCAAGTTCAAAGGGCAGTTGTTGCTGTTGATATAAGGTATCTTGCATCACAGATTTAAATACCACAGTAGCGCATTTCGATTTAAGCGCGGTAATTTGGCGTTGCTCATAAACGCCTATTTGCTCGCTATAAACTACTTCATCAATGCCAAGCTCATTAATACGCTGTGTTAATACCCTTACCGGATCGCCTTCTAAAATATGCAAGGTTTGGCCAAGCCCTAAAACAGACTCCTGTAGCTCGTATAGGCTTTGCATTAGAAAGCGTTGTTTATGTACACCATAGGGTTTTTGTTGATAGTTATTGCTTTTGAACCAAGCAGGGTTAATCACAAAGACCAGGTCCAACTCACATTGTTGTTGTGATAAATCATTGAGTATGGGGTTGTCATCAATGCGCAAATCATTTTGCAGCCAATACAGAATACGTTTTTTCATACTTAAGCTCTGGTTTTTAAAATCATTAACTTTACGAAGCAAAAGCGGGTAGGGATTAGTTTTGAGGTGTTTAATAGGGCTTTAAAAAGAGGCGGTAACAATACCGCCTCTCAATTTGTTCTAGCTTTATTTTAAATAGCTGATTTTTGCTGTGCTATCCAGTCATTAATTACATCTTCAAGTACCGCCATAGGGAGTGAACCTTGACCAATAACGGTATCGTGGAAGCTGCGTATATCAAATTGTGCGCCTAGCTGTTTTTCTGCTTTGGCACGTAGTTCGCGTATTTTAATTTCGCCCATTTTGTATGAAAGCGCTTGGCCTGGCCAAGAAATATAGCGGTCTATTTGATCTTCCACTGCGCTTTGTGGCAAAGCGGTATGATCAGCCAAATAATCAATCGCCTTTTGGCGGCTCCAGCCAAAGGCATGAATACCGGTATCAACCACTAAGCGCACTGCGCGCCACATTTCGTAGCCTAAACGGCCAAAGTCACTGTATGGGCTTTGGTAAAAGCCCGCTTCTTTACCTAAACGCTCTGTATAAAGTGCCCAGCCTTCGCCAAAAGCAGAGTGGCTCAGTGTGCGTCTAAATTCAGGAACGTCTAACTCCATCGCAATGGCGTTTTGTAAATGATGCCCAGGTATGGCTTCGTGTAGGCTAAGTGCTTCTAAATTATATAAAGGTTGTAATTCAGGCGTTGAAGCTAAAAAGTAAGTCCCCGGTGAACGGTTATCTGGCGGTGGCATATAAAATGCGCCACGACTCGCTGAGCCTTTAATGGTAAAAGTATTGCGCGGTAAGTGACCAAAGTAAGTAGGGAGTTTGCCATACATTTTTTGGGTTATAAAGGCGGTTTTTTCGAGCAAGTCTTGGGGATCGGTTGCGTAAAACTGCTCATCGGTTGCCAAAAATTCTAAAAACTCGCTATAGCTGCCATCAAAGCCAACTTTATCAATAATACTTTGCATTTGCGCTTTGATGCGTGCCACTTCTTTAAGGCCAAGCTCATGGATTTGCTTGGGGGTCGCATTTGTTGTGGTGTAATAATTTACTGTATATTTGTAATAATCAAGGCCCCCTTTGATGCTTGCAATACCGGGCTGCGCTCTACAATGTGACATATATTCGTTTTCAAAAAAGTCGTAAAAGTGCTCGTAAGCAGGCACGACTTTTGAGGCAATTAACGCTTTAGCTTTATTTTGGTAAGTTTCTTTTTGCGCTGCGCTAAATGTATTAGGGATGCGAGTAAATGGCTCATATAAGGCGCTATTCTCAGGTTGTTTAACTATATGGGCGCTAATACTTTGGCCATAATTTTTAAACGTTTCGCAGTAGTGGGTAAAACCAGTTTGAATGCCTTGCTTCATTAAATTAATGTTTTGCTGATTAAAGCGCGGGTAATCACCAAGGCTCACTAAAAAGGCATCGTAATCCTCGGCGGTTAAAAAGGCCATGTTAGCCGGCGCTTCTGCAAAGTAAGTATGCCAGCCACTTAAAAAATTAACCGGAAAGTATTTATCTTGGTAAAGGTAGCTTTGCTGCTCGGTTTCTCGCTCATATTTAAACAAGCGGTAGTTCATTAACTGCTCGCTATTGAGCGTTTTAGGATCAATGCTGGCTAAGTTTTTTAGTACGCTGTTGTTGTAAGCTTGGCGCTTCGCAATGGCTTGCTCGCTCCAATCGGGTAGGGTACCGTTGGGCTTCCAACCATCAGGATCGGTTCTAAAAAATATTTTCTCAGCTTTGGCGTTTTGCCAGTGGTTATCAATAATGGTTTTTAAATCGCTGTTACTGTCGGCTAAGCTTGGCAGCGAGGTGACTGCTAAGGCAATAGTTAAAATTGTTTTTTTTAGCATGTTGAATTTCACTTTTTAAAATTTTAATTATTATTTATGCGCGCTGATTTTATGATAATAACAAGTTCACTTAATTAATGCGTTGTTTTATAACATTAAGGCGTGTGTTTAATTGCTCTCCTTACTTACTTTATTTTAGATAAAAAAATAGCGTACTTTTATTGTACGCTATTTAATTTTGACCTAGCACCTAGCTTTTATTGCGGTTTTCTTTACTAAACGCGCGAATTTTACGTTTTTGCGACAAGGTTACTTTATTAGTACGCCCTGCAAATGGGTTATCGCCTTCTCTAAATTCAATTTTGATTGGCGTACCCATAATTTTTAGTGCTTTACGGTAGTAGTTCATTAGGTAGCGTTTGTAGCTATCAGGTAAATCATGAACTTGGTTACCATGAATGACGATACGCGGTGGGTTATAACCTCCAGCATGCGCATATTTAAGCTTAACACGACGACCGCGAACAAGCGGTGGCTGGTGATCTGCTTGTGCCATATCCATGATACGACGTAACATAGCGGTGCTTATACGTTTAGTTGCCGACTCATATGCTTCGTCAACTGATTCAAATAAATGGCCAACACCCGTACCATGTAGCGCAGAGATAAAGTGCAAGCGGGCAAAATCAATAAAGCCCAAACGACGATCAAGCTCAGTTTTAATACGATCTTTAACGTAGTTATCTAGGCCATCCCACTTGTTCACGGCAATCACCAATGAGCGCCCTGAGTTAAGGGCAAAGCCTAATAAGCTTAAATCTTGATCTGAAATACCATCGCGGGCATCAACCACTAATAGCACCACGTTACAATCTTCGATTGCTTGTAGTGTTTTAATGACTGAGAATTTCTCAACCACGTCACTTACTTTTTTACGTTTACGCACACCAGCGGTATCGATAAGAATATATTCTTTGTCGTTACGGGTCATCGGAATGTAAATTGAGTCGCGGGTTGTACCTGGCATATCGTATACAATAACACGGTCTTCACCTAGTATACGGTTAGTAAGGGTTGACTTACCTACATTTGGACGACCAATAATTGCCAACTTTACCGGCTTGTCGGCAAACGCTTGGTGATCGGTGTCATCTTCTTCACCTTCTTGATATAAGTCGATAAGTTCTTCATCGTCATCGGCTACATCTTCATCAAGAGCGGCAAGTTCAGCAATAACAGGCTGAAGAGTTTGCTCAAGCAGTAAAGTAATACCACGGCCATGTGCGGCAGCGATATGATGAACTTCACCAAGTGAAAGTTGATAAAATTCAGCACAGTTTGAGTCGGCATCAATGCCGTCTGTTTTATTGGCTACCACAAAGCACTTTTTCTCTTGCTTACGTAAGTGACTAGCAATAGCTTGATCAGCGACTGTCATACCCACGCGGGCATCAACTAAAAATAAAACAATATCCGCTTCTTCAATGGCTAGTAATGACTGATCAGCCATTTCGGTTTCGATACCTTCTTCTGAGCCATCAATACCGCCCGTATCTACCACGATAAATTCAAAGCCATCGTAATTTGCTTGGCCATATTTTCTATCACGCGTTAAGCCAGGAAAGTCGGCAACGAGTGCATCACGAGTACGTGTTAAACGGTTAAATAATGTGGATTTGCCCACATTGGGTCGCCCTACAAGAGCGATCACGGGAAGCATAAACTACCTCTTTAAAAAACAACAAAAGGCTTCGCAGTGCGAAGCCTTACAAAAAATAATTAACTATTAGTGCCTTACACTAATAGTAGACAGTTAGTTCGGTATTTTTACCGCGCTAACTTCACCATCGCGGGTGTATAAAATCAATTTATCGTCAGCGACAACGGGCTCAACAAAAAAACCTGAGGTGTCAAAGTCTTCACGAGATACTAGCTCGCCAGTGTCTTTATTTAACCAATGCAAATTGCCTCCTTGGTCACCTAACGCTAAATAATTACCGGCAACCGCTGGGCCTGTTAAGTACCAGCCACGAAGAGCGGGTTGGCTCCAACGTTCAATGCCTGAATCTTTATCAAGTGCATAAACAACGCCGTTACTATCAACAACGTAAATTGTTTGCAAATCCATGGCAATTTCACGGTAGCTGCTGTATTCACGTTTCCATACAACATTACCAGAACGAATATCTACTGCTGATAAGTTCCCATTGTATGCAATCGCATAAGCAAACGGGCCACTAATAAGTGGTTGTGTATCAACATCAACTAAACGCTCAAACTCTGATGCGCCTTTTGCTACTGCAATTTCTGCGCTCCACGCTGAGTAGCCGCTCTCAGAAATTAAAACACTGAGCTTACCTGTTTCAAGGCCTAGTAACACACCACCGTTAGCCACAGTAGGTGAGCTTTGACCGCGTAAAGTCAGCGGTGGCACTTCTTGCTCAAAGCTCCAGCGTTCTTCACCAGTATCTGGGTGAAGCGCAAGTAACTTACCTGAGGCTAAATTTACAAAGATTAAGCCATCACCTGCAGCGGGTTTAGAGAGTGATTCGCCAGGTACTTTTTTACGCCAGATTTCTTTACCAGTCTCACGGTCAAGTGCAATAACATAACCATGTTCAGAGCCTAAATAGATTTTACCATAAGCTTGTAATATTCCGCCTGATAATTTTGCACTATCGTTATCGCTCCAAGGCCAAAACGATAAATCTTGGCGAACGTCGGTTTCCCATTGGGTATCGCCATTGGCAAGTGATAAGGCTTCTACTTGGCCTTCACGGCTAGCAACATACACTGTCTCTTTATAAACAGCTGGTGATAGGCGTGAGAAATAATGCTCTACACCGCTACCTATTGATTCTTGCCAAACAACTTCTGTTTCAAACTGATTGGCTATTTCAGGAAGTACCAGTTCTTCTTCATCATCACTTGATGAACAGCCCATAAGTGTTGCCATACAAAGGGCGAGCGTTGCTGTTGTTATTTTTCTCATGCCTAAAACCTTATGCCGCTGGGCTAGTTACTGCTAGGTCATCTAACTTAATTTGTAATAGAGGATTACTCGTTAATCCACCTGCATCAACCGCAGCTTGGTAAGCTACGCGTGCTTGCTCTTTATTGCCTTGTTGAGTGTAAATATCACCTTTTAATTCAGCCACATTTGCGTTAAATGCCTCTGGCAACGGCGAATTTAACGTGGTTAATGCATCATCGTATTGTTGTTGAGCAATTTGCACACGCGCTAAACGCGTAGTGGCAATGGCTTTTAACTGCGCGTTATCGACATTTGATACAATCCAGCTTAGCTTTTCATTCGCTACATCTAATTTTTGTGCATCTACCGCTTCTTTTGCAGCAACAAATGCCGCTAGAGTTGCGTACTGAGTGTCTTTGTTTTCACTGATAAATGCATCAGCAGACGCTAATACGCTGTCGCTTTCAACAAGCTTAGTGTATGCATCAGATGCTTGCTCTGCAGTCGTTATTTGATTTTGGTTGTATGCTTTCCAGCCATATAAACCACCTAAACCAACAATAACGCCTAACGCTAGTGAAAGGCCGTTTTCACGAAAAAAGCGTTTAATTGCTTCTGCTTGTTGTTCTTCTGTTGAATAAATTTCCATGCTTACCTCTGTTAAAGCGCTTCACTACTTACGCTTTATATAATTTAGCTATTAATTAGTTCTGCAAGTAACGTTTTAGCTTGTTCTAGTTCTAGTGTGACTTGTTCTTTACGTTCACGTAAGTATTTAATAGTCACAACGCCTTGCTCTAATTCATCTTCACCGATAATAATTGCGACGAGAGCATCGCTTTTATCAGCACGTTTAAGTTGTTTTTTAAAGTTACCACCGCCAGCGTGCACCATTACGCGTAATCCAGGTACATCACGACGTAAGGTAGATGCAATTATAGGCGCTTGAATACTGGCTTTGTCGCCCATAGCTGCTAAATATACATCAGCACTACGGCGTATGTCACCTACACATTCAAGTGCTTGAAGCAGTAAAACCAAGCGCTCTAAACCCATCGCGAAACCTACCGCAGGGGTTGATTTACCGCCTAATTGTTCTACTAAACCATCATAACGACCACCAGCACATACAGTACCTTGTGCACCTAAGCTGTCGGTTACCCATTCAAATACAGTGCGGTTGTAATAATCTAAGCCACGTACCAGCTTTTCATTAACCGTGTATTTGACGCCTGCGGCATCTAATCGTTCACATAAATTTTCAAAATGTTCTTTTGATTCAGCATCTAAATGTTCAGATAACTTTGGTGCATCGACTAAGATTGCCTGAATATCTGGATTTTTAGTATCCAAAACGCGCAGTGGGTTAGAGTACATACGACGTTTTGAATCTTCATCTAGTACATCGGTATGTTGTTCTAAAAAGGCGATTAAGGCATCGCGGTACTGTGCGCGAGCTTCGTTTGAACCTAATGAATTAAGTTCTAAACGCACATGGTCTGTGATGCCAAATGCTTCCCAAAGTTGCGCCGTGAGTAAAATAACTTCGGCGTCAATATCGGCGCTGGCAATACCAAAGGTTTCTAAACCAAACTGATGAAATTGACGGTAACGACCTTTTTGTGGGCGTTCATGGCGAAACATAGGGCCCATGTACCAAAGGCGTTGTTCTTGATTGTATAACAGGCCATTTTCGTTACCTGCACGTACACACACCGCGGTACCCTCAGGGCGCAGAGTTAAATTATCACCGTTACGATCGGCAAAGGTGTACATTTCTTTTTCTACAATATCGGTTACTTCACCAATAGAGCGTTTAAATAGGTCGGTTGATTCTACAATTGGAAAACGAATTTCTTGATAACCAAACGATGATACGGTCTCGCGTAAAATGTGTTCTACTTTCTGCCAAACTTGCGTATCGCCTGGCAGGCAATCGTTCATACCGCGAACTGCCTGAATTTGTTTTGCCACTGATAAATCCTAAATCTGTTTATGTGCAACCCTGGGCTGCAACCACGTAAAACTAAAAAATCGACCCTGCATTATAACCTTAACTATAAGGTAATTGCGAGCGTAGCGTACGTAATTTATACTACGTTGTGAATACCGCGACTAAAAAAGGTCATTTAAATACATAGTGTTGTAACAACACATCACTCTACGATTTTTATGTCGATTGGAGTTTGTTGTTGCTTCTGTTCAATGAAATCGCGTACATAGCCTTCAAGTTGATCAACAATATTATTGTTATCAATACGGGCTTTTTGGCGTTCGCCATTAATGTATAAACCTGAGCGACGGTTTGCGCCGGCAAGGCCAATATCACTCACTAATGCTTCGCCTGGTCCGTTAACCACACAGCCAATGACTGACACTGAAACTGGCTCAATAATATCTTCTAAACGCTCTTCAAGTTGATTCATGGTGCTTACTACATCAAACTCTTGGCGTGAACAGCTAGGGCAAGCAATAAAATTAATGCCGCGAGAACGAATACGCAATGATTTTAATATATCAAAGCCTACTTTTATTTCTTGAACTGGATCCGCTGCTAGTGATACACGCAGCGTGTCACCAATGCCTTCTGCTAATAACATCCCTAAACCAACGGCCGATTTAACAGAGCCAGAGCGCATGCCGCCAGCTTCAGTTATTCCTAAATGCAGTGGCTGGTCTATTTCTTTAGCGAGCAAGCGATATGCGCCTACCGCTAAAAATACGTCTGATGCTTTTACTGAAATTTTAAATTGATCAAAGTCTAAACGGCGTAATATATCTACGTGGCGCATAGCCGATTCTAATAGGGCTTCTGGAGTAGGTTCGCCGTATTTCTCTTGTAAATCGCGCTCAAGTGAACCGCCATTTACCCCTATTCGAATAGGAATATTATACTCACGCGCTGAATCAACTACCGCTCTAATGCGCTCTTCACTGCCAATGTTACCTGGGTTGATACGCAAACAATCAACACCGTATTTTGCTACTTTTAATGCAATGCGGTAGTCAAAGTGAATATCAGCAACCAGCGGTATCGATACTTGCTCTTTAATACTTTTAAATGCTTCAGCGGCATCCATAGTTGGAACAGATACACGGACTATGTCAGCACCGGCATCTTGAATCGCTTGAATTTGAGCTACAGTGGCATCAATGTCCATTGTGTCTGTGTTAGTCATTGACTGCACTGCAATTGGTGCACCATCACCAATTGGAACATTACCCACATTAATGCGGGTGGATTTTCTGCGTTTTATAGGAGATTCTGAAAACATAGCGACTACTCTGCTAAGGGTAATTTAAATTTAGCTAAACGGTTTTTAGGAAAGGCCGAAATATCAACTGGCTCACCATTTAGGGTAATACGAACAACATCATGCTTGCCTAATACCACTGAAAAAGGCGCTACACCAGTCAAGGTCATTTCGTAGCCTGCTTTTTTTACACCAAAAGCAATTTTTTCATCATTGGCATCGTGAATTTCTACCCAGCTCTCATCGTTAAACATCATAAAAATGGTGCTTAAATCACTGTTTTTTGGCTCACTGGTGCTCTGTGCATTATTAACTGGCGCAGCTTGAATTGTTTGTTGTTCATTTTGTAATGCAGAATCTAATTCTTCTGTAGATTCAATGTCATTTAATAGTGCCTCGTCGGCGGCTTCAGCTAACAGCTTGGTGTTTTCTTGTTGTTGAGTTATGAGCGAGTTATTAGCATTAATAGTTTTAGTTTGTTCATCAATAGGCATTGCATTTTGCCACCACCACACTGCAGAAGAACCAATAACAATAGCTAAAATTAAGTAACTTACGGTCATAAGTCGGCTGTCATGGGCTTCTTTTTCTGTGCGCCTTGAAAAGCTTTGCATATCGACCGGTTTATCTGATGTGCTAAAAGCCGGTAACATCGCTAAAATAGCTGTGCTATCAATGTTTAGTGTACGACAATAATTTTTTATATAGCCTTTAACAAACGTTTTAGCGCCTAGTAAATGATACTCGTCGCTTTCAATATGCTCAACTTGTGATTCTGTTAGCTTTAATAGCGAGGCGATTTCAGCAATGCTGATATTTGCATTTTCTCTATGCGATTTTAGTATTTGTCCTACAGAGGGTTCGTCGCTCTGCGGTTGTGTATTATCTTCATTCATAATGTGTATCAGTTTGGATCCACTAGTAAAAGTTTATGTTTTGGCTTAACAACTAGAGTAAGACTTCGTTTTTATTTTTTGGTATTCGTTAATTCTTGTTGCTAAGGCGCACTATAAAAAGGGACTACATGAAATATCTTAAAAACTATACCGTGTTTAGATAAAATTTATGTGTTTTTAAGTCCTTTAATACACCTTATTCGTAGTAGTCTAGCATTGTATCACACTGAAATGCTAAATTGCTTTACCCTAAAACAGGCTTTTACACATCATCCTCAAGGCTATATTTTGGTTTACAGCTAAAAGGTGTGTAATTATCTAGCGTATTTTTTTTGTTTGCTCACCTGACGCTTCGCTATTTGAAGCCGGTACTGGGCTTTTTTTACGAATAACCTTTATTTTCGGCTCAGCAATAATTTGATTGTTATTATTGCTTTCTTGTAATTCATCCAACTGTGCTTGGCGATATTTTTCACGTAGTACTTCAAATTCTGTTCGTCTTAACTGGTTATCGCGAATAGCGTTAGCTTGCATACTACTAGGGTAGGTTTGTAATAAGGTCGTCGCAATTTTTTCTGCTTCTTCAATTCTGCCCATTCGTTGTTTAACCAAATAGCCAAGCAATAAAGCGCGAGAAGAAACTTGCGCGGTATCGTCATAACGTTTTATTAAGTTGCTGGCTTTGTACAAGTCACTTTTTGCGTAATATAAAGCGGCTAAGCTTATTAATGTAGATGCGCGTTGTGAACTATGGTTTAGTGCTTGCTGAAAATAGCTTTCGGCGTTGGTGAAATCGTTAAACTCAATGGCACATAGAGCCAAATTTTCATAGCTTTGTGCTACACGAATATAACTGGGTATTTCAATCGCTTTTAAAAACTGATCGGTGGCGCGGTCATACTCATTAATACTGCACAAAAACGTGCCGTAGTTGTTTAAGGTGTTAGGGTCATTTGGCTTAATGGCCAACGCTTTTTGATAGGCTTTGTCGGCTAATCCGTTCTCGCCAACTTGTTGGTAATAGTATGCTAAAGAGTAGTGTACTTCGGGTAAGTTTGGGGCGTACTCGCTGGCACGTTCTAAGTTATATTTCGCTTGAGAGTTATTGCCTGTATTTAAATACTGTAATGCCAATGCTATGCGCGTGCGAGCTGCACCATCGTTATTAATTTTATTCTCGAGGACCGGTTTATCGCTGCCGTTGTAACTATTCTCGGTAACACAACCGCTTAAAAACAGTGTTGATAGTGCTAACGTAAGTAAAGATCGCATTACTTTGTCTCTTTATTTATATCCATAACCTCTATCTTACCTCAAAGCCTTTGTGTTGCATCATTTATTTAAAAATAAACGATATATCACAAAGGCTTTTGATTACTCAAAAAATTAGGCTTGATGAATATTCACTGCAATTGCATTGTCATCACGCATTTTCTTTTTCGCCATACGCTTCGTACGATCTACAACATCGCCAGCTAACTGGCCGCAGGCAGCGTCAATGTCGTCCCCGCGAGTACGACGAACAATACAGGTAATACCCGCAGCTTGTAATACTTTAGAGAAGCGATCAATTCGACTGTTGCTTGAACGAGTATATTCATTACCTGGGAATGGATTAAATGGAATAAGGTTAACCTTCGAGGGCGTTCCCTTTAACGTTTTAACCAGTTCATGAGCTTGATCGGTACTATCGTTAACACCGTTAAGCATTACATATTCAATAGTCACATCTTTATTGGCTTTTGAACCGTCAATGTAACGACGACACGCAGCTAAAAACTCTTCGATTGGGTACTTTTTGTTTATTGGTACCAAAATATCACGCAGTGCGTTATCTGGCGCATGCAGTGAAATAGCCAGCGCTACGTCGATTTTTTCTTTTAATAAATCAAGGGCAGGTACTACACCCGAAGTACTTAATGTAACGCGGCGCTTAGATAAACCAAAGCCCCAGTCGTCCATCATTAATTCCATCGCCGGTACCACGTTTTTAACGTTAAGTAACGGCTCGCCCATACCCATCATCACGACGTTAGTGACAGGGCGCTTTTCACTGTTTCCATCAAGGCCAATATCTTTGGCTACACGCCATACTTGGCCAATAATTTCAGACACTTTTAAGTTACGGTTAAAGCCTTGTTGTGCCGTTGAGCAAAAAGTACATTCTAGTGCACAGCCCACTTGAGAAGATACACACAAGGTGGCGCGATCTTTTTCTGGGATCCAAACTGCTTCAACTTCTTGACCGCCTTCTAACACGAGTGCGTATTTGATGGTACCGTCGCTGGCTTGTTGGCGAACTGATATTTCTGGTGCAACAATTTCGCATTCATTTTTAAGCTTTTCTTTTAGCTTTTTGTTTACGTTACTCATTTCGTCGAAATTATCTACGCCAAAATGATAAATCCATTTCATCACCTGATCGCCACGGAATGGCTTTTCACCGAATGATACAAATAGCTCTCGCATTGCATCTCGGTTTAAATCTAATAAGTTAATCTTTTTTTGCTCGGTCATGTAACAACCTCAATCGGTGGCGGTGATGGTAAAAATTTACAAGGACGAATTGTACACAATTCATCCACTATAATCATTAAGTAAAACATCATAAATAAACGGCTAATACTTTACTTAATGACTAAAAAAGGGCTCGAAAGCCCTTTTCATACTTTGCATCACAGGGTTAGCTGTGAACTCGAATTAACGAGTACGTGGGCAAAGCTCTTCGTCAGCGAAGAAGTACGCGATTTCGCGAGCAGCAGATTCAACAGCGTCAGAACCGTGAACCGCATTTTCGTCGATGCTATCAGCGTAGTCTGCACGTAAAGTGCCAGCTAGTGCTTCAGCAGGGTTAGTAGCACCCATGATTTCACGGTTTTTAAGAACAGCGTTTTCGCCTTCAAGAACAGTAACCATTACTGGGCCAGAAGTCATGAAAGATACTAAAGCGCCAAAGAAAGGACGTTCGCTGTGTTCAGCGTAGAAACCTTCAGCTTTCTCTTGTGAAAGGTGAACCATTTTAGCTGCAACGATTTTAAGACCCGCAGTTTCGAAACGGTTGTAGATTGCGCCGATGTGGTTTTTAGCAACTGCATCAGGTTTTACGATTGAAAAAGTACGCTCTAAAGCCATCTTTGTGCTCCAATAATTTAAATAAAAGGTTGAATATTAACGGGCGCGAATTATACGCGTTTTAGTCGAAAAAACCTAATTTATTCTACGTTGACGAATATTTTAATTTAACAACCTATACTTACTGAACTAAAAAAGTGGCTATAACGTTAATATGAGTTTATAAATCAGTGCTGCATCTGATTTGTATTATTTTTAGTCATAGCGATTGTCGATGCGTCTATCGACTCCAAATGCATGAAGAATACATGCAAACTTTAAGGTAAAAGTATGTTTTTCAACCAATCTTTAAAAACTCAAGTTGCTGATTTACAAAGTAAGCTTTCTGTGAGGGAGCAGGTTAAGCAAAGTTTAGACAGTGAAATGCTGGTATTAGAGCTTGATAAACAAGGCGCTATTTTAAGACAAAATAAAAACTTTGAGCGGGAGTTTAACTACTCGAATAATAAAATAATTAATAAAAACATTTTAGATTTCATTTCAGAAAATGCGAGAAATAACGCTGATTTTCATGCCTTTAAAAAAGCGTTAAGTAAAGCCGAACATTTTGCTGGCGCTATTCAAGTATCTCACGAAAACGGACAACGAGATTGGTTACGCTGTATTTTACACCCGATAAAAAATGAGCAAGGTCAGCTTGAGTATTTAACCCTGCATTGCACTGTGCTTACACAAATAATTGAAAGCTCGAGAGAAAACGAAGATTTAATCAAAGCATTGCATCGTTCAACAGCGGTTATTGAGTTTGATACTCAGGGTATAGTTCTACGTGTTAATGACAACTTTTTAAAAAGTATGAGTTATTCAAGACAAGACGTGGTGGGCAAGCATCATGTTATGTTTTGTGACGAACAAGAAGCGAGTAGTAAAGAGTATCAAGTCTTCTGGCAACGGTTGCGCAATGGCGAGTTTATTGCGAGCAGATTTAAACGTATTGATAAGCACGGTCATGAGGTGTGGTTAGAAGCATCATATAATCCGATTTTTAATGAAGCCAATGAGCTCTACAAAGTAGTAAAGTTTGCTACGGTGATCACTGATCAAGTAGAAAGAGAAATGGCTACAGAGCAAGCGGCAAATATTGCGCATGGCACCTCAATCGAAACTGACAATAACGCGGATAAAGGCGCGGAGGTGGTACAAAAAACTGTACAGGTTATGAACGAACTGTCGGTGCAAATGGAGCAAGCTGCTCAAGAAATTTCAGCATTAGATAAACAATCGCAACTTATTGCGAGCATAGTGCAGAGTATTAGCAGCATTGCTGATCAAACTAATTTATTGGCGCTTAATGCGGCTATTGAGGCCGCGCGTGCTGGTGAGCAAGGCCGTGGGTTTGCCGTAGTCGCCGATGAAGTACGTTTACTCGCTTCAAGAACCAGTAAAGCTACCGAAGAGATTGTGGATGTTGTACAGCAAAACCAAAATTTAACCCAATCAACGGTGGCTGTAATAGAGCAAGGCAAACACAAAGCTCAGCAAGGATTAGATCTTTCTAATGAGTCGGGCCATGTGATGAATGATATTAAAAAAGGCGCGCAACAAGTTGTTGATGCCGTTAGTCAATTCTCGAACCAATTAAGCAGTATAAAATAACTTAAATCTGCTGCTCTTCATTTATTAGCGCAGAAGAGAAATTTTGATGATCTTGATCAAGGTTTCTCTTTTGCCCCCTCATTATACTTGCGCGGTTTATTTTCCTTAACTATTCATGCAACCGACTTGAACTCGGTTCGATGTATGGAGCGCACATGTCAGCTGTTACTTCCTCAACCCCGTTTATTCCTGAACTACTTTGCCCTGCTGGTAGCTTAAAAAACATGCGTTATGCCTTTGCTTATGGTGCCGACGCTGTGTATGCCGGTCAGCCTCGTTACAGTTTAAGGGTTCGCAATAACGAATTTGATTTAGATACATTACAAATAGGGATTAACGAAGCACATGCGCTGAATAAAAAGTTTTATGTAGTGTCGAATATTGCCCCACATAACGCAAAAGTTAAGTCGTATTTACGTGATATAGAACCTGTTATTGCCATGAAACCCGATGCATTGATTATATCCGATCCGGGTTTAATTATGCTAGTACGTGAAAAATGGCCCGATATGCCAATTCATTTGTCGGTTCAAGCCAATGCAGTTAATTTTGCAAGCGTAAAATTTTGGGCTAAGCAGGGGATTGAACGGGTAATTTTATCTCGTGAGTTATCGCTTGAAGAAATAAGTGAAATTCGCTCTTTATGCCCAGAAGCAGAACTAGAAGTATTTGTCCATGGTGCTCTATGTATGGCATATTCAGGGCGTTGTTTACTCTCAGGCTATATTAATAAGCGCGATCCTAACCAAGGCACGTGTACTAATGCGTGTCGTTGGGAATACGATGTTAAACCTGGCACTGAGAACGAAACCGGTGAAATGGTACATAAAATCGATCCTAAAACGGTTATACCTACGTTAGGTGAAGGCGCACCAAGTAACGATGTATTTATGCTTGAAGAGCAAGGCCGCCCAGGTGAATACATGCCCGCATTTGAAGACGAGCATGGTACTTATATCATGAACTCAAAAGACTTACGCGCCGTGCAATACGTAGAGCAGCTAACAAAAATGGGAGTGCATAGCCTAAAAATAGAAGGGCGTACTAAGTCATTTTATTATGTTGCGCGTACCGCTCAGGTGTATCGTAAAGCGATTGACGATGCTGTTGCAGGTAAACCATTCGATGCTGATTTATTTAAAACTCTTGAGAACCTTGCACACCGCGGTTACACCGAAGGTTTTTTAAAACGCCACGCCCATCAAGATTATCAAAATTACGAATACGGCCATTCTGTATCTACCAAGCAGCAATTTGTAGGCGAAGTACTAGGGCGTAATGCCAATGGTTTGGTTGAAATAGATGTAAAAAATAAATTTTGTGTTGGCCATTCATTAGAGCTAATGACGCCAAAAGGTAATATTAGCTTTGTGCTTGAATGTATGGAAAATAAAAAGGGCGAAAGCATTACTGATGCTAAAGGCTCAGGCCATATCGTAAAAATCCGACTGCCTGACAACATTGATTTAGAGCACGCGATACTTATGCGCAACTTGGATGAAAACCAAGACACCCGTAATCCTTTCAAACAAGCTGTTTAACGGGTAATTCATGGCTTTATTAATAAACAGCAAATGCATTAACTGTGATATGTGCGATCCAGAGTGCCCAAATGAAGCAATTTATATGGGCGCTAAAATTTACCAAATAGACCCTACAAAGTGTACCGAATGTGTTGGCCACTACGACAAACCCACCTGCGTAAGCGTATGCCCCATTGACTGCATAAAGCCCGACCCTAATCATCGAGAAAGTGTGGACGAACTTGCTGAAAAGTATGTGAGATTGATGAGTTAATTTGGTATTTTAACGAGCGTGACTTAAAAACGAGAGACAGTGTCTCTCGTTTTTTAGTTTTTATGAAAAGCAATAGTGTAATCTCATAAGTGTTTAATTAAAGTAAGTCTATTGTTAGTACCAATTTATTATTTTTACTCTAAAAAGCATGCTCAGTGCGGTATGATAACTCTTTAATTTGTAAATGATATTACCTGTGAATAAGGATTGTTGCGATGTTTGATTTAAATGATATACAACAACGTACGACCAGCAAAACCTTCGATCTGGGTTGTGAATTGTATGCGTCAAATAGTGTGAGCAAATTACTGATTATTGATAATCAAGCAATGGCAAGCGTGATGGGGCAGTATAAATACAAAGTCAGTTTAGAAAAGAGTGCCAGCGGGCAGTGTTTAGCAAGCTGCACCTGCCCTGCTGCCGATTATCAAGAGATATGCAAACACGCCGTTGCCGTTGCACTCAAAGTAAATAGTTTATCCGCAGCCGAGCTAGAAGAAGTAAACGCTAATGGTACAACACAAGATAATGAGCGCAGTGAATTAATCGCGTGGTTTTTAGATAAACCCAGCGATGAACTTACCAATATAATCATGGGCTTTTTAGACGAGTCGGAATATGAATACGACAAGTGGGCACTGATGATGTCAAACGACAAACAGGCACTGGACGCCAGCGAGCTAAGTAAACTTATCACCAAAGCGTTGCCTAAAACGCCAGTGTGGGGCTGGAATGAGGTGAGTAGCTATTTTGCTGGTGCAGACTCATTGTTTGAATTGATATTGCCTGCAATAGCAAAACTGCCCGTTGAACAGCAATGGAAATTAACCCTTAAAGCCTTGGTGCGTTTAAATGATGTACTTGAAGAAATAGATGATTCTGGTGGCTTTCGCTTTGAAATCGAAGGGCAACTTAACCAAAACCTAAGCGAACTTTTTAATCAATTACCTTGGTCAGACGAACAAAAAGCGCAGTGGATTTTTGAGCATTTTGCAGACTATAAATACGATGTATTTCCTCGTGTGCCAGAAGATTTTGAGATAACGCCAAGTGTCAATGCCTTGTTTTTATCACACTGTACAGCGGCAATAGAAAAATGCCTGCAAGCGGGCGTTGATTTTGATGACTGGAGACAAAAAAGCGCACTTACCCGCCTTACGTCGGTATTAATAAAACACGCGCAAGCGCAGGATGATTGGCAACAACAACTGCGTTTAATTAAAATAACAGCCCATGATTCAGCTGATTACTTAAAAATAACGGCGCTTTGCAAAGCGCGTAATGACCTGTTAGATGCCGAATACTATTTAAAGCAAGCCTATCAACGCGCACACAAACCGCACGAACTGCTTGCATGTAAACGTGATGAAATTGATATTCGCCTTGAGTTATCAGAATTTAAAGCGGCATGGGCCATAGCGTGGCAGATATTTGCAGATAACCCGAGTTTTAATGGCTTTAAAGATTTACAAGCGTTACAACAAAAAACCGGTGTCATTGATGCAGAGTTTACGCAAACTGTAGAGCAATTATTGCTATCTCTTTCAAACCAAGGCACTCAGCTAAATAAAGGGGTTCATCGCTTTACTAATTATCCGAGAGAATTACTGGATTTTTATATTGATCAGCATGACATCGAAAAAGCGCGTTCATGGGCCGCAAAACATAAGGTTAAGTCGAGCCAATTGATAAAGTTGGCTGATCTAATTATGGCGCAGCACCCACAAGAGTCGATAGACTTGTATCATAAGTCACTGAGCGACATAATTGAAAAAACCAATAACGACGCCTACCGTGAAGCAACTAATTTATTAATTAAAATAGAAAAAAGCTTAAAAGATAAGAGTGCTGACTGCACGCCACTGTATAACATGATTGCCGCTCTCATTAAGGATTTTAAACAAAAACGTAATATGATGAAGCTGTTGCGTGAATATTTTCCGAGATTGTTTTTAAGCAAAAAATAAATAAGCCAGTGGAATGTGCAAATAGATGAAATTTACTAACACTAGACCTGAACAAGCACAAGATGTAAAAGCGAATCGAGGGGCATAAAACAGCCGATGGTTGTTGCTAATTTTGCAGACAGTGTCTGCAAAATTGTATTGGGTTAATATTCGCGTAGCTTTATCTGATCGCAGACGCATTTGGTTGATATTTTGACGATATTAATCATTAGTAATATTAATCGTGTAGATATAAGTTTTAAAATTGAAGGAAAAATGCTTGATAGATTTAACAGCCTGTTTCTGATATGGCGGACTCTATCTTCGGAAAACTCTATGGCGACAAAGGTTATATCAGCAAAGCGCTCTCTGGTGAGTTACTAGAAAAAGGTGTCGAGTTAATCACGACGGTTCGAAAGAATATGAAGAAAAAATTTATTTCATTGTGGGACAGGGCTTTATTGAAAAAACGATTTATAATCGAAACGGTGAATGATCAATTGAAAAACATTTCTTACATTGAACACTCTAGACACCGCAGTATGCATGGCTTTATGCTAAATTTACTTGGTGGATTAATTGCCTATTGCCTAAAAGAGGAAAAGCCGTCATTAGATTTAACATCGCAAGAACTTGAAATTTTAGAGAGTAATAATCTAATGTTGGCTTAACCAGATCTCAGGTTAAGGAACAATATGAAAACTATAAAAAAGTATGACTTTGACGGCCAGCAATTGGGCGTTGGGCGTCTTATTTTAGCGATAATGAAAAAGTATGTTGAAGAGAATAATCCAACATTTGAACAGTTAAAGAACGACTTCAAAGAGGTCGAGGAATACAGAACTAAAAGCAAACCTCTGTACATAACTCATGAAGACTTAGAGGAAGTAAAAAGGCAGACAAGTTATAATAAAAAACGCTTTTTCGAGTCAAGTGATGAATCTTTAAAACTTTCAGATCACACCTTAATTTATGTGAGTAATCAATGGAGTGGTAAAGGAGTTAGATCAATCAGTACCGATAAATTTATTGAATTTGTTAATTCTAAGTTTGATTACGGTATTACTGATGTTGTAGAACATAAGTCTATAAATGACTTATATAACGACTACCTCAAAAAGCCTAATAAAGGTTGGATTGCTGCTTATGAGCGTTTTAGCGCAGAAGTAGAGCAGAACTTGGATTCTGATGCCTCCAATTACGAAACTGATTTTATAGAAAAACTATGGAAGTCTGAATCCAATGGAATTGCGAGCGCTAAGCCAGGGACTCTGAGCAATGATGAATACAAAAACCTTTTAGACGACTTGCCTGAGATTACAGCTTTGATATTCAAAGACCCTACTCCAAACACTTTAGAAGAAATATATAAATGGGCTGGTGAAGCTAAGAAGGAAGGAAAGTTTAACACTGTTAAGCGTGGTGTGATTCACAGGGTTTTTGCTGCCGCAGATCCTAAAAAATACAATACGATTTTAAATGTTGATGGTTTAAGAGCTTTTACGAAATACTTAAATGATGCTTTTGATTTAGGAATTAATGTTAGTTGGAATTGGGCAGAATTAAATCAGGTTGTTACCGAAAAAATTAAAAGTAAGGTGGATAAACCTGAAAATGAGCTTGTTTTTAATACATTCATTTGGTGGCTGTTTGAAAAGCTAAAAAAAGAAAGTGACGATGAAAACTTATATATAGACGAAGATGAAACGGATCCTTCAATGGCCTCAAAACTAAATAAATCAGAAAAAAATCAAAAAATCTTATTTATTACGGCCCACCAGGTACTGGTAAAACTTATACCCTGCAAAAGCTGTTAAAAGAACACTACACAGAAACAGGAACTTCTGAAGAGCCTAAAGTTTGGCTTAATAATAAGTTGGGTGATTTAAGTTGGTTTGAAATCATTACACTTATTTTGTTGGATTCAGGTCATGATTTATCTGTCACAGAGATAGTGAATCATGAGTATTTTATCAATAAGTTAGCGCTAAATGGCAGAACTGCCAACATACGCCAGACAGCATGGGCAGCCTTGCAAACTCATACCATTCAAGACTCAGAAACTGTTAAGTACGCTAAACGCATTGAACCGTTAATTTTTGATAAAGATACAGATAGTAAGTGGACTATTGTTGATAAAGAACATGAATTAATTGTTGGTTTTAGAGAGCAACTAAATGAGCTTAAAGCAGGCCCTTCTGTCGAGGAAGAAATAAAGCGATTTGAGTTTGTGACTTTTCATCAATCTTACGGGTATGAAGAGTTTATTGAGGGTTTAAGGCCAGTTACGAATGACGATGGTGACATAAGTTACATTGTGAAGCCTGGTATTTTAAAACGCCTATGTAAGCGTGCTGAAGCTGACCCTAATCATCAATACGCGCTAGTGATTGATGAAATTAACCGAGGCAATATTAGCAAGATATTTGGTGAGTTGATAAGCCTTATTGAAATAGATAAACGGGCTGGTGAAGAGCATTCACTTACCGTTACTTTGCCATACTCAAACTTACCTTTTTCGGTACCTAGCAACCTCGATATTATTGGCACAATGAACACGGCTGACCGTTCTTTAACGCATATTGATATAGCGTTAAGACGCCGATTTGAATTTAAAGAGCTGAGAACTGACTACGCATTATTAAAAAGTGATTTAGATGGTATTGATGTAAGAAAGCTCTTATTCACTATTAATAAACGGATAGAACTTTTATTAGATAGGGAGCACATTATTGGACACGCTTTATTAATGAATGTAAGTAATTTGGCAGATCTTAAACAAGTCTTTATCTCTAACATCATGCCGTTACTGGAAGAATACTTTTTTGAAGATTGGGACAAAATTAAGCAAGTATTTAACGGCAACGGATTTGTTTCAGAGCTCAAAGGTGCTCATACAACTTGGCTTGGTGACTCTGATGAGTATGCAGCAAAGTCTTACTATGTAGACAGTAAAGCCTTTGGCAAGATTGAAAATTATACAGCTGTTTATCAAAACATAAATGATGAAAATTTTGATGAAATGAAACAGAGCTAAGGAAGGTTTATGAGTACATGGTCTGTTTATGAGTTTTCTCGCTTGTATAAAAGTAATATTACTAAATATGAGGGTGATCATTTAAAACTAGAACACTCTCAATTTGAAGCGCTCAAACAACTGTTAACTTGTAGTGAGGCAGACCATGATAAGTTATTTAGATATGGCTTTGAAAAGCGCCAAGAGGTATTAGTTTGCCAAAACTATGTTGGTGTAATTTGTCTACCTTGCGGCGACCAAATTGAAATACTGCCTAAAACACATCGAAAAAGCGTAAATAAAGAGAGTGATGAAAGTATTAGCTGGAACCGCTCTAACCTCATAAAAATGTTAAAGGCAACGCGTTATTTACCAGGTAAGGTTGCCGAGCATGCATCGCTAGATATGACTAAAATGCCGTTACTTGATGTATTCATACAATTGTTTTTGCAAGAGGTAAGCTTATTAATAAAGCGTGGTGTTGCAAGACAGTATGAAACGCACGAGAGCAATGAGCCTTTTATTAAAGGTCGAATTCTTGTTAGCCAGCAAATCAGGCATAACTTAGTTAATAAACATCATCACTTTATAGCCTTTGATGAGCTAACAACTAACCGTCCTGAAAACCGATTAATCAAAAGTGCTTTGCACTGGTCGCTTAAGCGCGTGACAGCAAAAACGCAACACCTTTGCAGGGAGTTACTATTTCACTTTGAAGAAGTAACAAGCTCAAAAGCTATTTGGCAGGATCTCAATGCTTGGCAACGGGGCAGGCATTTGTCTCACTATGAAGCGATTAGGCCGTGGATAGAGATGATTTTTAAAGATCAAAGCCCTACATCGGTAAATGGTTCTAAAAGTATGTTGTCTATATTATTTCCTATGGAACGCGTATTTGAGGATTACGTACCAATTTGTTTAAAAAAACAATTTCAAAATGATGACCTAAAAACACAAACCAGCAGTCAATACTTAATAAGCCATACGCCTAGCGACAGTAAAAAACGCACTAATGATGGCAAGCTTTTCCAATTAAAGCCTGACTTACATATTCAAGCAGAAAATAAATTAATTATTGGTGATACAAAGTGGAAGGTGATTGATGAAAACTTCCCTGAATCGCCCCGAGTTCATCGGAGACCAGTTTGTTTAAGTCAGGCCACTTTACCT
>NZ_JASDDE010000006.1:0-121764 GCF_030407565.1 Pseudoalteromonas sp. APC 3694 | reverse complement strand
CAAAAAAGTGATCGGCTTGAATGGTATTGAGCGATCGGCATCATGGTATTACGCAGCTTGGGCAAATAACCATGTTTGTTGTGTTAGGGCTTTTAATTAATCCCTCGTCGTTGGTTGATGTATGGTTAGAAGGGTTGTTAATTGCTCTGGCACTTATTTTTGTTGCTCGCCCACTAGCGGTAGCGCCAATTTTGAAATTATTTGGCTTTAATAATCGCGAAACTTTATTTGTATCTTGGGTGGGGCTAAGAGGCTCAGTGCCGATTATTTTAGCTATATTCCCACTGTTGTTTGGCCTTTCAGGGGCGGAGCTTATTTTTAATGTGGTTTTTTTCGTGGTGTTAATCTCGGCCACGTTGCAAGGCTCAACTATGCCTTGGATGGCTAAAAAGTTAAGTTTAATAGAGCCGCCACCCGATTTAGCAGCTGCAACGCTCGAAATTACCGCCTTAAATGATATTGATATAGAAATTGTAGAGTACACGTTAAGTGATGTTTCTCGCGTTTCTGGGCGCAGTTTGTCTCATGCTGCACTGCCAGAAAGTGTAGTTGTAGCCATGATCACACGAGGGCCTTCAATCATACCGCCACGCGGCTCAACAAAACTAAAACCAAACGATCATTTATTTGTTGTTTTAAAACCCGATAACAGACCTTTTGTTGATTTAGTTTTTACAGCAACCGATAAAACAAACCACCAAGACAGTCATTTAGCGCGCAACGAACTTAAAGTGAAAGGGGTTACGCTAGTAGGCGATATATTTTACTCATACCACATGAAAATAGACGCGCCAGAGGGTATAAGCTTGGAAGAGGTGATCAACCAAAAGCTCTCAGGAGAAATCAGTAAAGGCTCAATTGTGGTTATTGGTAATGTTCAACTACGCGTTATAACAATGGTGCATACACGTATAGTGACCATCGGCTTAAAATACTTACACAATCCAGAACAACGACTTTTAAAGCAGTAGTCATTAACGCTGATTTGTAAGATATTAGTGACGTAGGTTGGGTTGAGTGACACGAAACCCAACGTATCGCCAATATATTTCACCGCTTTAAAGCCAAGCATATACACTGTTTTGTAGGCGCTTAGCTTGCTAGCGCGTCGGGCGTTTACGGTAGTGTTTAAAATTATCCATAGTTTTCCTTTGGCTTATTCATACTTTATTCTGTTTTCCTTTATCTTACACAAATTAAACTTTTTAATCTTCTCGAACCCTTGGTATACCTATGCTAGAAAATAGATTCAGATGAATAAACTCAATGTAATCTAAACCCCACACTGCCTAACTCCAGTTCCCGCATGTTTAAGCGCAATAATCTGCCCTTTACCGTTATGCGCCATAGCGAGCATATCACCGGTATTTATATTACTTTCCACTGCGTGCCTTCCCTTTAAATCACTTAAGAGCGACTGCTTAATTTGTACCAGTACCTCGTCATTACAGCTGGCTATGTACCAGTCGTTATCAACCTTTACGAGCGTGCCGTATTCTATGTGGCGTTGTTGGTGTAAGCGCAAGCTATTAGCATGTTGAGTATCGAGTGCGTGTTTTTGCTCGGTAATGGCGCTTGTGTAACTGCCCGATGGGTTTATTTCGTGGGTTTTAATAATTGAATAGTCGTGAATGTCTATAGTTTTAAATGAGCTGTTAAGCACCGTTTTAGGTGCGTAGTTAATGCCCTCGTTACTATCAAACACAATAAATGCGAATACGCCCAGTGCGCAGGCAAGGCTGGTTAACTGTAGCGTAAAACTAAGCCTTGAAGGCTTTTTATGGCTGGCATTATTAAGTAACGCTTTTTGCTGAGAAGCGCTGAGTGTAGTGCGTGCTTTTCGCTCTTTGTAGTGTTGAGTGAGCTTTTGATCAAACTGCTCATCAGGCTTGTTCATTGTTTGCTCCTAATAAACGTTTAAGGTTTTGCTTGGCATAGCGCAGCCTTGTTTTTACGCTCTCATGGTTGCTTTGCGTTATAAGCTCTATGTCGGCAAGGCTAAAGCCTTCTTGTTGTAAGGTAATGGCTTCGCGTTGCACAAAGCTCAGTTGCTTGAGTGCGCTATCGAACGCTTGGAGATGTGTTTACACTGATAAGCTTATGACATTGTTCAAGAATCCGTTCCGAGATCATTTATAAACAAAAAGTGGTTAATATGTAATTATTATTGTTTTTAATTGTAAACAACGTTAATTGTTAGGTGTTTGTTATTGCTATTATTAGCTTAAAAATTATTGATATTTTCTCTAATTTTGTTGACTAACTTTTGAAACACTTCATTTAATTGAGGCTGAAAGTGAAGCGCTATTGAGCGTTCATTAGTTGTTGTTAGTGCATAGCGTAAGCGCTATGCACTTTTTTGCTCGTTTCCTAGATCTTTAAACAGCTCCCCTTGGGGATGTTCAAAAAACGCATCATTTATTTCTTCATCATCCACAACCAACATTTGATCTTGTGCGGTGGTTTCTTCAATACGCGGATCCATAGTGGCAGCAAGTGGTGAGTTAGTTACATCGGACGTACCGACCACATAATCACTGGGTTCAGGCTGTTCTACTTTTTGTTTAGAATTAATAAACGTGAGTAATAAATACATGGTTACGGTTAATAGCGAAATAGACGCATACAATGCTTGGTGACCAAAGTAGCTCATGATCTGTGCGTTAACTGTTGAGCCTATTGCTGCCCCAGCGCCAAAAGCAACCAATAATGCTGATGACACGCCTACGCGTTCTTCGTCTTCAACTCGCGAATTGGCCAGTGCCGAACAAAGCGGATATAAAGTAAAGGCAAACAAACCAAATATAAAGGTGAGTATGTAAGCAATTAACTGTGAGCTTGGTAATAAAAACAATGCCAAACTCACAATGCCTATAGCTATGGCATTAGTACGAATTAATAAACTGCGGCGAATACGGTCAGAAAGCATGCCCATTGGCCACTGGGCTAGCAGGCCGGCTAAAATAGTTAGCGACATGAAAATAGCAATTTCAGCGGCGTTAAAGCCTGATAACTTGGCAAAAATAGGTGCTAGACCATAAAAGCTACCATTAATAATGCCTGCAAAGTGCACCGCAGTAAGCGATTGTGGCACTTTTTTAGCGTAATCAAATAGGCTCATTTTTATGGGTTTTAAGGGTTTTGGGTGAATTCTACGGGTGATAGAAATAGGAATAATGCCGATTGCTAACGCCATGCACACTAAAAATAGCGGCGCATAACCTAGCTCAGGAAATTGTGCGAGCGCTAATTGCCCTAAAATCATGCCCAAGTATGAAGTGATCATATAAAACGAGAATACCCGACCTCGGGATTCGGGGGCTGACTGTTCATTCAGCCAGCTTTCTAGCACCATGTAATTACACATCATACCTAAGCCAACAAAAAGCCTAAGGCCTAACCATATATAAAGATTATCACTCACCCCGTGAGCAGCCACACAGGCAGTAACCGCCGCAGTACTTGCTGCAAAGGTTCTGATGTGACCCACCGATTTAATAAGATGATACCCAAGTTTTGAACCCAGTAATAAGCCAAGGTAATAACACGAGGTCATTAAGCCTATCCAAAACGTAGACGTGCCTTGTTTACCTAAATAAAGCGCTAAATAGGTAGTAAGTAAACCGGTACCAATAATTAAAAATAAATTGGCAAAGTACAGTGACGGAAATGATTTCATTAAAATGCAAATTATGAGCTAAGACAACTAGATACTAGAGCAAGCGAGAAGGTTTTCCAAGCTGTAAAAGGGAGTTTTATATGGCGCAACCCTATGCAGGCTTTAAATAGAGGTTAATGAATAAAATAATCATTTAATAATATTTCTATTTCACCGTTTTGCAGATATTCGGTAATTTTTTTGTTTATTTTTTCAAAGTCTTTTTTATAGCTTGGGTGGCAAATAATATTATCGTTAATGCTCACCGGTGAGTAGTTATTACTATAGGGTAGGTGGGGGTGTATATTTAACTCTTTATAGGCAAAGTTAATATCGGGGTAAAACGCTAATATTAAGTCTACTCGCCCGAGTAATAAAAGTTGTAAGCTTTCCATTTCGCTATTTACTTCAATTACTATTTTGGCTTTTTCTTTTATTTTATCTAACTCACGACTACTGGGTACCCCCCGAACAATGCTAATAATATCGCTGTTATTAATTTGGCCTACGTTTGAAATAATCCGTTCTGGGTTATTAGAAACCACTTTGATCAGTGCTTTGTTAAAAGGTGTGCTGTGTAAAATGTTTTTAGGTAAAGCCATTCCTTCTGAGCCATCAAAGGTGTCCTCACCTGGTGCATAGCAAGCAACAGTTTGTTTTAAAAACTCAAGCTTAGCGCGTTTCATTGGCATGACTTCAATTATGTATTGATCACTCAGTTTTGTATCTGCGAGTGCTTTGGTTAATAACGCATGATAAACCCCTTGGTGTTGATTATTAGCAGCGTGTTGAAACAGTCCACTTAATTTTCGGCAACAGCAATAATTTGTTTGGCAGCGGCCTTTTGATGCACACAAACCACCAATAAAAATAACCAAAAGTACGATGTAGATAAATACTTACCACTGAGCATGACTTTAAACTAATTTATTTTTTGTAGTTCTAATATAGTCTTTGAGGGCTGAAAATACGACTAGTGATTTAATTAACGTCTCAATTTATACCTATTTTACTGCAGAGTAAGCGCTACATAATAAAATAATACGACTAAGTGCCATGCTAGAATAGCGAGCGCATTGCGGGTATTATGCAATGAAGCAATCTTTAGCATTATTTACTCCACAAAGGAGAAAATTGATGGCAGCAGTAATATTTTTTGGAATTAAAAATGACCAGTGATAATCAAGCCGTAAATAAGCGTAAAAAAAATAATCCGCTTATCGAAATAGTATTTAATATCATCATCCCTTCAGTCATTTTAATGAAGTTTTCTGGCCCTGAATATTTAGGCAGTGTGGCTGGTTTAATTGTCGCGCTTATATTCCCTATTAGTTACGGTATTTATGATTTTATAAAAGCGGGCTCATTAAACTTCATCTCGCTTTTAGGCTTTTTAAGTACTTTGCTTACCGGTGGTATTGCCTTGTTTGAGCTAAACGTTGAGTGGTTAGCCATTAAAGAAGCAGCTATTCCGGCAATCATTGGTTTTACCGTGCTGATGTCGGGCTTTTTTGGTAAACCCCTGCTAGCCAAACTTTTATTAAACTCACTTTTATTTAAGCTAGATACTATTTACGATGCCTTAGATGCACGAGGCAATACACAAAGCTTTAAACAAAAATTCACCAATGCTAATTACCTCTTAGCGCTGACCTTTGTGTTTTCATCTACGATGAATTACATCCTTGCCAAATGGATTGTTACCAGCCCTGCAGGTTCCGTTGAATTTAACGAACAGCTTGGTGAAATGACATTACTGAGTTATCCGGTAATTGCTATTCCGTCTATGCTCATGCTCATTGGTATTTTTGTTTATGTAATTAAAGTACTAACTAAATTAACCGGTATAAAGTTTGAAGACATGGTTAATGCTGAATAGGGTTATACATAATCTATAATAAAAAGCCGTTGTTTAATAACGGCTTTTTTGTTGATGTTTACTTATAAGTATTTATTTGTAATCTGAGTACTTCGTTCTATGATAAGGAATAAGATTATAATTTGGTTGTAAAAAGGTCACTAAATCAGTGAGTTCAGAAACGGTCATGGTATCGTTAAATACCGTCATTTTAGATGCTCCATCGGGGGTTCTAGCATCAGCTCTGTAAGGCCTTGAAAAGCGGTGCGAAGGGTTAATAACCGATGTAACTAACTCAGCATAAGTGACTATTTTGGTTTTATTTCCGCCTAGTCTGATAGAAATATCCTCATGTTTTTTTATACTGTCATCTTCTACACCTGCAAGCGTATGGCATGCCAAACACTCATACTTAATAAAAACGGCTTTACCTTTTTCAGCATTTCCCTCTGGTAAGCTAAACCCCCTTGGAGAATCAACGCCTCTATCGCAGCCTGCAAGTGCAATTAAGCATAAAATTATTAATGTATATTTCATGGTAGCTCCTTTGTCTTTCATTGGTTTAGTGAGCGGCAATTGATAAACCATAGCCATAAACAACTTATGGCTAATTAGCTAAAACTAAAAGCGACCGCATTAGCGACTAAACTATGTATTTACTGTGCTGTATGATATTTGCATCTGGCTATTGTTTGTATTTTTAAGGCTTAGTAAGTAGCATGAAAAGGTAATAAGGCTACGCTTATTATCAAGTGTTGATTTATTAAAATGCTTGAACACTCTATTGTTTTTATAAAGAGTCATTCACAATAAATGACTCATCTAGTGTAGTAGAGGAAAAATAATAACCCTAATTATTACCTGCATTTATCTCTTCGGAGTTTTGCGATTGAAACATCGTAACCTCGTCTACATGTTGATTGACGCTGTTTTTTTGTAAGGCAATGTATAAGTCTGAATGAATATAAATACCGTCTTTACCTGAGGCGATACCAGCGGTTTTAAACCAAGAAAGTAGCTGGCGTTTTCTTCCCGCTAGCTCTAATCGAATACCTCGTTTTTTAAATATCACATCTAGGTCTGCGAGCATGGCCATAACGCTTAAATCAAGATGAGTGAAGCAGGGCACAGCATCAATAATGACACATTGCGTGTCGTCTTTTTGTCTTGCATATTGCTCTAACAAGCGGCGTTTAAAATAACTGGCATTAAAATAGGTTAAAGGAGAATTAAAACGATATATAAAAACCCCTTGTACTGCTTTGGCTTTATCTGTTTCGTCTAAGCTTCTTACTACGCCTTTTATATCCACACCTAAAATGGTGTCTGATGGGCGCATAACAGTTCGAATAAATTGAAATAACCCTAGTAATACAGCAAGGGTAATTCCTGGTATAACACCAATAAACAGCACAGCAAAAAGTGTGGCTGAGGCTAAGTAAAATGCCTGCTTATCTTTAAATTTTAATTGCCAGACTGCCTTTAAATCAAGCAGGTGAACAGAGGCAATTATTAATACAATCCCGAGTGCAGCACTGGGAATAAACTCAAGCGGCGCCGTTAAAAAAAGAGCGATAACGCCAATAATAGCGGCAGCTATAATCGAAACTAATTGGGTTTTTCCGCCAGAGTCGTCGTTTACGGCTGTGCGTGAGTCGGCACCACTAACGGCAAAGCCTTGTGATAATGCTGACGCTAAATTAGCGATGCCCAAGGCTCTAAATTCTTTATCGGCATCGATGTCGTAGCCATTCTTTGCTGCAAAGCTTCGCGCTGTTAGCATCATGCTGACAAAGCTAACTATGGCTAAGTTGAGTGCCGGTACAACAAGTTCTCGAATAATACCCACGTCAAATACTGGTGTGTTAAACACGGGCAAACCACCGGTTACTGTGCCTATGGTTTTTATTTCAAATTGCTCTAAATTAAACAACCAAACGAATACCGCACCTAGTGCAATGGCAAACATAGAGGCTGGCCATGTAGGTTTTAAGCGCTTTAACACAAAGTAAACGCCGAGGGTAAATAAAGCCATTAATAAGGTGGGAATATGAGTTTGCGATAAATACGTAGGGACGCCACCTAAACGCTCAAGCAAGTAGCGTTCATCAAAGGTAAAGCCAAATACTTTAGAAAACTGACCAACAATAATGGTAATAGCCACACCGTTTAGTAACCCCATTAAAATTGGTTTAGATAAAAAGTCGGCTAATACACCTAGCTTAAAGCGGCTGGCAATAAAGCACCAAAAACCGGTCATTGCGGTCATGGTGATCACTAATTGCCAATGTTTAAAGCTATCGCCTGCAGCAAGTGGAGTAACAACTGCAGCAATAACCGCACATGTTGCGGCATCAGGGCCAATAATAAGCTGTTTAGAGGTACCAAAAAGTGCATAAAGCATCATAGGTAATACGCAAGAATACAGGCCAACTGCAGCATTAACGCCTGTAAGTTGCGCATAAGCTATAGCAACAGGTAAAGCAACGGCTGCAACCGATAATGCCGCCCTCACATCATCAGCAAACCATTGACGTTGATAATTAAATAAGGTGTGTAAACCTGGCATAAAGCTATATAAACGCGACAACACTTCAAATTCCCTGCTAATAATTAGGAGTCGATAGTAAGTTCTCTTTAATAATAAGTATAGTAACTAAACGTGTTAGATGCGCTAAATAGGGGGGGCTAGTGTATTAATAAGAGGAATATAGTTTAAAAACAAAAAAGCCCAGCAAGTTACTGGGCTTTGTAAGTCAAATGACTGCTTTAAAAATTAGCTATTCAATTGACCAGTTGATGATTCTATGTGGGCGCGAACAAACCACTGATATTGCTCAAGCTCCGCAAGTTGCGCAATGATCATATCTTCAGATACCGGATCAAGCTCAGCAAGTGATTCTATGGCTTTACGGTGATCACCGTTAACGCCGTTATATACTTTGTCTAATGCGGCTAAGTGTTCAGTTACTAAGCCTTTACCTATGGCGTAATCTTCCCATGTACGACGCTCAACAATCGATTTTGGTGTGCCAACTGGGACGCCGCCTAAAGTGGCAATACGTTCTGCTATGGTGTCGGTCATTTCACGGACGGTTTCTACTTGTGGGTCTAGCATTTCATGTACGCCAATAAAGTTTGGACCTACTACATTCCAATGAATATGTTTTAAAGTTAGCTGTAAATCAATTAGCGCTACCATGCGATTTTCTAGTACAGATATTGCTTTATTTGCTGATTCGTTTTTTACACCGGGAGCGGTAAATTCAGCGACTTTATTTGCATTATTACTGTTACTCATGATTCCTCCTACTATTTCAAAAATAGTGCTCGCTTTACTCTAGTGAGTATTTAAATTGCGATAACGAACACCTCTTGTATTTATAGAAGCAATCGTCATGCCGATAGTGATATAGTTTTAACTAACTGAAAAATAGCAGTTTAATTTTTATTTATAGTACTTGATAAAGCAGTAAGATTAAGTGCATATGAAAAATATGCACTTTTTTGTAAATTCTGCAAAACAGCAGTACTTTAAAGTGTTAGCGAATAGCGTGCCCTTTAGAGTGGTTATAATGAAGGTATTATCATTGTTGATTAATGTCCTGTTACATATACTCAACTTAAAGATCCATTAAAGGAGAAGTGTATGTTGAGATTTTTTTCCATCGAGCAAGGAGTGATCAAAGAGTTAGAGCCTTTACCTGATACCCCTGTTGAAGTATCCATAAAGAATGCACATTGGATTGATACTATTAATCCAACCCCGCAGGAGCAAAATGCGCTTGCAAAAACGCTCAATATAACTTTTCCAGATTCGGTAGATGTAGAAGAGATTGAAACGTCGTCAAGGTGCTTTATCGATAGCGAAGGTTTGCATGTGCATGCATTGTTTATGTCACCTAATGAAGGGCGATTTAATACTGTAACGGTAGCTTGTTTGTTGCAAAACAATTGCTTACTTACTATTCGCGATGAAGAACTGGCTGACTTTAGACTATTGCGCTTAAGAGCGCGCAAAGGTCAGGTGGCATGCGATACAGCAAAACAATTATTAATCACCTTATTTGATCAAAAAGTTGAAAACCACGCGGATATGCTCGAAGACATGCATCATCAATTAGAGAGGCTCAGTGCTTATGTACTTGAAGAAGATAACTCAGACTTAGAAGAGGCGGTTGGTCGTATAGCTCGCTTAGAAGATGCTAATGGTAAGGTGCGTTTATGTTTAATGGATACGCGACGCAATATTTCGTTTTTAATACGCCGTATAGGCGCGCAAAATGACGAGCGCGAATCTCTTAGAGAAATTGTACTCGATATAGAAACCTTAATGTCACACTGTACCTTTTTATTCGACAAGGTGAACTTTTTGATGGATTCAACGCAGGGCTTTATTAATATTGAACAAAATCAAATTATCAAAACTTTCTCTATTGCTTCAGTGGTTTTCTTACCGCCTACAGTAGTGGCTAGTGTGTATGGTATGAATTTTAATATAATGCCAGAGTTACATTGGGAATGGGGTTATCCATTTGCAATTGGCATTATGTTGCTGTCGGGCTTCGCCCCTTATTTATTTTTTAAACATAAAGGGTGGTTGTAATACTTTAATGTTGCAAGCTGAGCGCCAAATCATTACCCGGTATATTGATGTGCTTTTAATACTTCAAGGGGAATAATGTCGAGCGCTTTTTGGTTTGTCGCTTCAAGTACAACAGGAGGAGCAACATTCGCAGCAATGGCATGATACCAACGAATCGCACATAAGCACCACTTATCGCCAGCTTTTAAACCAGCAAAATCATACAAAGGGTTAGGGCTAATTAAATCGTTGCCTTGCGCCTTGGAAAACTGCAAAAATTCGTCGGTCATAATGGCGCATACACTATGATTGCCAAAGTCTGATCTGGCACATAGCAAAACCCTTCGCGAGTATAGCCGCCATTGCCACAACATAGCTGTAGGCGAGTTCCTAATACATTTAATTGATTAGCCATATGACAAATTACCTTTTAGTAATAACTGCTGAAAGTAGAGCTGCTTACCATAACAGGCTGTTAGTGGCTTAGCTATATACGAAGAGGCTTCTGGGTAGGCATTTGTTTATAAAAATAGCTGCGCTTTGGGTAAATTCAAAACGCAGGTTTTTTATTGTGCTATTAAGTTAAGATAATAGCGCCGCAGCTAAGCGCACAAAATCAGAAGAGGTTAAAATACCCACCAATTGACCTTGCTCGCTAACCACAGGCATACAGCCATGGCGATTATCTACAAAAAATTTAACGACATCTGATAGCGGCTGCTCTGGCGTTACACTGATAAAATCACTCACCATAATATCTTCTACTTTTGTGAGTTTTTCTTTGCGTTGTAATGCATTAGCACCAAACGTTGCCATGATCCCCATGACTTTGGCGACCATAATTTTTTGCGTTAGCATGCCAACAAATGCGCCATCTTCGTCGATGACGGGAATGTGACGAACATTTTTTTCTTTCATTAAATTATGTGCGTCGTGCAAAGTACTTTTTATATTCACTGAGAATGGGTTAGGTGTCATTAAGTCTGCAACATTTTGACTCATGTTTATTCCTTTATAAAGCGTGTGGTATATCACATTATATTAGCGCGCTTTTTAAGCTTTGCACCTTATTGAGATCAAGGTTTTTGCAGATTTAATTCACAGGAGGGAAACAGGTATTACTTAATAAAACGCCCTAAAGCGTTTTATTAAGTGATAAAAAATGGCTATGGGTGAATGTTATTCGTAACCACGTTCTTTTTTAGTTTTAATAACCGCAATGTAACCGTGCCAACTAGCGTAACTAAGTAGTGGCATAATAATAATGAATCCAGCGGCACCCGCAGCAAAGCCTAGTGCCACAAGTACAAATATACAAATAGACCACACCAGCATGGCTGCAAAGTTTTCTTTAACTGCATGGATTGAAGAAACCACGGCAGTCATTATATCAACGCGTCTTTCCATCATAATTTGCGGGGTAAATGCCGAAATTGAAAACACGCTAACCAGTAAAATACCGCCAATAATACTGCCTATGGTTAAAAACGCCGAAAGCTCTTCAAATGTTGGGTTTGCATGGCTTGGGTACAATGCATGAATAATTGCGGCTAAGCGCATCCAAATAATCATAATTACCATAAGTAACACGGCAAAACCCCACTCACCTACAGGGTTACGAAACATCGATTTTAATGAATGGCTTAAAGTAGGTTTATGGCCTTTCTCAAGCTCCCAAGCCACATCGTACAAACCAACCGCAAACACAGGACCTATTAAAGCAAATGCAACCGTGGCTGGCAGTATGGCAAGGTGGCTGTCGGTAAGTACAACAGAGTAAACAATCGCTACGGGAATAAGTGTGAAGATTAAACCGTAAATTAAGCTCAGCATGGGCGCGCGCGCCATATCCTTAAACGCTAACGAAAGCCAATGAAAAGCGGCAAATGTATTTACTTTGTTGCACTCTAAACAACGTGCGAATTTGGTGTCTTTGTCTATTGTGTTTGTAGTTGGCATAAAGATGCTCCTTTTTTAGTCACCTTTTAGTTTTAGAACATAGATGTTTTATTTACAACTCATAAACAACTTATACGCAAGATTTAGTTGTGTTGTTCATTTGTTAATCATTTTTATTGCGTGTTAGCGATTAGGTATATTTTTGAGCACGTACTTAAAAAAGTGGGTTCGTATTTCTTTTATACAATGGTAATCTAAACGCTGTAGCTAATTTTAAGAGACCGTAATGAAGGAAAATAAGCAACAATATCAAGGAGCTTTACTGAGCAGTAAACGGTTTTTACCTCTGTTTGTGACACAGTTTTTCTCCGCTTTAAATGACAATGTTTACAAGCAATCAATCCTCCTTATTTTAATTTTTCAGGCTGCTACGGTAGCCGATGGTGCTTTTTATTCTAACGTGGCTGCGGGATTATTTATTTTGCCATTCTTTTTATTTTCGGGCATGGCTGGTCAAATTGCAGAAAAGTTGGAAAAATCAAAGTTGATCAGCATCGTAAAGTTTTGCGAAATTCCAATAATGCTGGTGGGCGTGGTATCTATTTTAACCGAGCAGGTATGGTTAATGTTGGGTACTGTGTTTTTAATGGGTTTACAAAGCACTTTTTTTGGGCCACTTAAATACTCTATTTTACCGCAACATGTGGCTCCTCATGAATTAACCAAAGCTAATGGGTTAGTTGAATCTGGCACCTTTGTGGCTATTTTATTGGGCACCGTATTTGGCACTTATTATATAACCCAAGCTGCAGGCCCTGTTTATATCAGTATCGCGATAGTGATCTTGGCGGTTATTGGTTATTTGAGTAGTCGTTTTATACCAAAAAGTGCTGCGAATGATGCTAATTTAAAGGTATCGCTTAATCCTATTTCCTCGACCAAAAGTGTATTTAATGTGCTTAACGCACAAACCGAGTCAGTGGGTAAATCAGTATTGGGGATCAGCTGGTTTTGGCTGATTGGTGCAGTGATATTAACCGCACTCCCTAACTATGTAAAACATGTAATGGGAGGCGATGAGCTGGTGGTTACCTCAGCTTTAGTGGTGTTTTCGTTGAGTATTGCATTGGGGTCTTTACTTTGTGAGAAGCTATCGCGCTCACGTATTGAGTTAGGCATTGTGCCTTTTGGGGCGCTTTTAATTAGCTTGTTTTTATATTTATTAAGCCAAGAGCCAAGCATTGAGTTTTATCGCCAAACTAATGAATCGCTGCTTACCCTTGAACAAGTGATTAATACCGGCGATATGCTCTGGCACTTTATTTGGATGGCTGGTATTGGTATAGCGGCGGGTTTTTATACGGTGCCACTGTATGCACTTATTCAGCAGCGTACTCACCCAGATAGCCGTTCACGAGTGATTGCTGCCAATAATGTACTAAACGCCTTATTTATGGTGGGCAGCGCTGTTTTAAGTATTGTTACCCTAACGCTTTTACACTGGGAGATTTCACAATTACTGTTGTTATTAGCAGGGCTTAATTTACTGATATCGCTGTACATATATAGCAAAGTGCCTGAGTTTTTCTTACGTTTTATTATTTATATTTTAGCGATTTGCATGTATCGAGTACGCACTAAGGGAACGCTTAATATGCCCGATGATGGGGTTGCCGTGGTGGTGAGTAACCATGTTAGCTTTGTTGATTGGATGTTTATTTTAGCCGCGTCACCTAGGCCAATTCGGTTTGTCGTGTTTGCCCCTATTTATTATTCACCAGCACTTAATTGGTTGTTTAAAATGGCCAAAGCCATTCCAATTGATAGCGAAAAAGCAAATCCTAAGGCGTTTAATAAAGCCTTTGACGATATCGCTCAGGCACTAGAGCGTGGAGAGCTGGTGGGAATTTTTCCTGAAGGCAAGCTCAGTGGAGATGGCGAGGTTGATGTATTTCGCCGTGGCATTGAAAAAATAATTCAGCGCACACCGGTGCCTGTTATTCCTGTTCATTTAGATGGACTATGGGGCAGCATGTTTAGTCGAAAAACAAAGTGGCGATTGCCTAGACCAAAGTGGTCGTTGGTCAGTGTGACCATTGGTGAAATAGTGGCTGCACAGAAGGTTAATGCCGATGATTTGCGCGAGCGAGTGATTGCTTTAAAGTAGCTTAATAAAAAAGCGCTGCAATTAATTGCAGCGCTATGGTTGTATTACTTAATGGTAATTAACGGTCTAAGTTCATTACTTTAGTCCATGCCGCAACAAAGTCTTCTACAAACTTTTGCTTTGATGTATCAAAGGCATATACTTCGGCAACTGCACGCAATTCTGAATTTGAACCAAAAATCAGATCAACTGAAGTGGCTGTGTACTTTTGCTCACCTGATTGACGATCAAAGCCTTGATAAATACCCGCATCTGATGACTTTTTCCAAACCGTCGACATATCTAATAAATTAACAAAGAAGTCGTTATTTAGAGTGCCTGGCTTGTCAGTAAATACGCCGTAGTCAGTGCCTTTGTAGTTTGCATCAAGCGAACGTAAGCCGCCTACTAACACGGTCATTTCTGGCACGGTTAGGTCAAGCTGATCGGCTTTATCTATTAGCATTTCAGTTGGCGATTTATAGCTTTTTTCTGCATCAAAGTAGTTTCTAAAGCCATCGGCAGTCAGCTCTAATAAACTAAATGCATTAACGTCAGTTTGCGCTTGCGTAGCATCGCCACGGCCAGCATTAAACGGTACATCTACTGTGTAACCTGCATCTTTGGCTGCTTTTTCAATCGCTACATTACCACCAAGCACAATTAAATCAGCAAGCGATACATGGCTTTTGCTAAATAAGCTGTCGTTAAAGTCAGCTTGAATCGCTTTTAATACGTTAAGTACTTTTGCGGTTTCTGCTGGATTATTTACTGCCCAATCCTTTTGTGGTGCTAGCGCAATACGTGCGCCGTTGGCACCGCCGCGCATATCTGAATCACGGTAGCTAGCAGCCGATGCCCAGGCTACACGTACTAACTCAGGTACACTTAAGTTTGAGTCTAAAATAGCGGCTTTAAGCTCTTTTACTGCACCAGCATCAATGTTTGATTGAGTTTCTGCTGAAATAGGGTCTTGCCAAATTAAGTCGTCTTTTGGTACTTCTTTACCTAAAAAGTTACCTGGTGGTCCCATATCTCTGTGAGTTAATTTGTACCATGCTTTAGCAAATGCAAGTTGATACTCTTTAGGGTCATTTAAAAAGCGTTCTGCAATTTTGCGATACTCTGGGTCAAATTTTAACGCTAAGTCGGCCGTGGTCATCACTGGTGCGTTAAACTTACCTTTAATATGAGCGTCAGGTACAGCGTTGTGTAACGATTCATCCGTTGGGATCCACTGAATGGCACCTGCAGGGCTGCGAGTTTGTTTCCACTCAAAGTTAAGCAGGTTGCTCAAGTACAGTGATGACCAGCGAGTAGGAGCTTGTGTCCATGCGCCTTCTAAACCACTAGATACGGTATCTTCAGAGTGGCCTTTACCACATTTGTTTTTCCAGCCTAAACCTTGCTCTTCAATACCGGCTGCAGCAGGCTCTGCACCCACACAATCTTTAGGTTTGTGCGCACCATGCATTTTACCAAAGGTGTGACCACCGGCGATAAGTGCTAGGGTTTCTTCATCGTTCATCGCCATGCGAGAAAACGCAACGCGAATGTTCTTAGCTGACCCAATTGGATCAGGAACCCCTTTAGGGCCTTCAGGATTTACGTAAATTAAACCCATGTGCGTTGCACCTAATGGGCGTTCTAATTTGCCGCTAGCATCTTCACGGTCGCTGGCAAGCATTTCTACTTCTGGACCCCAGTAAACCATGTCTGGTTCCCAGTCGTCAGTTCGCCCGCCGGCAAAACCATAGGTTTCAAATCCCATGTTTTCTAGAGCAACGTTACCTGCTAATACGATTAAGTCTGACCATGAAAGTGCTTCTCCGTATTTTTGTTTAATTGGCCAAAGTAAACGGCGTGCTTTATCCAAGCTTACGTTATCTGGCCAGCTGTTAAGCGGTTCAAAACGTTGTTGACCACCGCCTGCGCCACCACGGCCATCAAGCGTACGGTAGGTGCCTGCGCTGTGCCATGTCATACGAATAAAAAATGGGCCATAGTTACCAAAGTCCGCTGGCCACCAGTCTTGAGATTGCGTAAGTAGGGCGTCAATATCACTTTTTACTGTGTCTAAATCTAGGCTGTTAAATGCCTCTGCATAATTAAAGTCTGCACCATAAGGGTTTGAACGTAGATCATGATCACGAAGAGGAGATAGGTTTAGTTGATTTGGCCACCAAAATTGGTTTGTTCTGGTTGCGCCCATTTTAGCCTCACCCATGCCAACAGCACCTTGTGGCTTAGACATTTGTGGTTTTTCTTGGCTAAAAGCAGAGCCAGACATAAGTGCCATACTTATAAATCCAACAAGTGCTTTTTTAGTAAATGATCGGTTGTTCATTGTCAGCTTCCTTAAAGTTAACGAATTTCGTTATATACAAAGCGTATTACTATTATTAAAAATAGAATCTAATAATTTAAAAATTAGTGAGCTTTTACTCCATTCAAGTTGTTGTTTACCAAGCTTGAATGACTAAGCAGTGCGAATAGTATAGTAGAGGGGCTAAAAACCGTGTGCGAAATAAACCGATTGATACAATCTATAAAAATGATTTATTAAAGTTAAATGATTAAATAAACAAATCACTAAAGAGCTTTGAAAGTGGCAGACATAAAAAAGCCCAAGGCTGGGCTATTAGATTAAAATCTGTGTTATTGATTTTTCATTAATTTGCTGGTGATCACACCTGAGGTCATAGAGCCTGATACGTTGAGCGCTGTGCGTGCCATATCTATTAAGGGTTCAATAGAAATAAGCAAAGCCACAACTTCTATAGGTAATCCCATGGTAGGCAATACAACCAACGCTGCGAAGGTAGCACCACCACCAACACCTGCAATACCAAACGAGCTAATAACCACAATACCAATTAGCGGTAAAATAAACTCAAATGTAAGTGGGTCTATCCCCACACTTGGCGCAACCATCATTGCGAGCATCGCAGGATAAATACCAGCACAGCCGTTTTGACCAATAGTGGCACCAAAAGAAGCCGATAAGTTCGCAATTGCTGGTGGTACTTTTAACTGGTTAATTTGCACATCGACATTCATAGGAATGGAGGCTGCTGAGCTACGTGAGCTAAATGCAAAGGTCAGTACTGGCCAGATTTTTTCAAAATAATGCTTTGGGTTTACACCCACAAAGCTAAGCAACAAGCCATGCACAACAAACATTAATAAAATAGCCACATACGAGGCAACAATAAAGGCAAGTAAATTTAAAATATCGCTACTGCTTGAGTTTGCCACAACGCTTGCCATTAGGCCCGCAACACCATAAGGCGTGAGTGCAATTACCATGCGAACTAAGCTCATTACTGTTGCTTGTAGGGCGTTTACACCGTTACGAATTGGGCTAGCAAGTTCTGTTTTTTCCAGCATTACTTTACGTGCAGCTATACCAACAAGTACACCAAATATAACCGTGGCAATAATAGAGGTTGAACGTTGATTACTTAAATCCGCAAAGGGGTTTTCAGGAATAAAGCTCAGTAGCATTTGCGGCACACTTAGGTCGGCTACATTCGCAGCTTTGCTTTGTAGAGTGTCCATTCTAGCGGCTTCTCGAGTACCCGAAACAAGCCCTTCAATACTGAGGTCAAATCCATAGGTGACAGCAATACCCACCAAAGCGGCAATTGCTGTGGTAAAGAGTAAAACAGAAATACTAATAAATGATATTTTACCTAAAGAGCCTTGGTTTTCGAGCTTTACCACTGCGGCAATCATAAAAATTAATACCAATGGCATGATGATCATTTTTAATAAACCGACATAGCCTTTACCCACCACGCTTACCCAGCTGAGTATTTCTTTAATGGTTTCTGGGGAGTGGGCAAACAAAAACTGTAGGGCTAAGCCAAAGGTGCTACCAAGCACTAAGCCAAATAAAACGGTACGAGATAAAGAGCTGCTTTTTTGCGAAAAAAGATAAATCGCGAACAGCAAACCGACAAATAATGCCAACATTAATAATACAGCAAGCGACATAGTACCCTCTTTTATAGCTGTGAATTAGCGCGGCACTTTAACGCTTTGTAAGACGTTAACAAAATACGCTTTCGCTATGGTATAGAATTAAAATGAATATAGTAATAATATTAAAGTATAACGAATGAGCACATTGTTGAAAAAATTAACCCATATGATTGTATTTTCTTTAATTTATGGCGTTTACTAGATGAAAGTAAGATTTTAACTACAGTTAAAATCGTAACCTTAGTACGTAGTAATAAATTAATTTGTTCACTTTAGTTTTTATTTAAAAGAGGGAGTAGAGGTATGTTAAAGGCAATAATGGCACTGGTGATGGTTTTAGTGGTTAGTGGGTGTTCAACCCAATACCCAAACCAAGCACTACTTGGTAAGCAATTTCCTACTGTGACGGGAGAAAGCTTAGAGCAACAGTCATTCACCATTCCTGAGGACTTTAACAACCCCAATACGTTGCTGTTAATTGGTTATAAACAAGATAGCCAGTTTGATATTGATCGTTGGCTTATTGGTTTAGATATGAGCGCAGTGAATGTGACCGCTTATGAGTTGCCCACTATTCAGGGTATGGTTCCTCGCATGTTTAGTACCTTAATTGATAGCGGTATGCGCAAAGGGATCCCAAAAGAGTTGTGGGGTGGGGTGATCACAATTTACAAAGATGGCGATAAGGTTCAGGCATTTACTGGTAACGAAAACCCGAATAACAGCCGCGTAATACTGCTTGATGAGAGTGGCAAAATTATTTACTTTTACGACCGTGGCTTTTCGGTCTCCGCGTTAAATAATTTAAAAGCGGTGATTGAAAAGCAATAGTTTGCAGATAAAATTAGTTGCCTTTGGGCACGCTATAACTAAACGTTAGCGTGCCACGTTATAAAAGCATTATTCACTTACGTTATTTCTGCCTTTCTTTTTAGCTCTATAAAGCGCTAAATCAGCATTTTTTAAAGCCTCGTCAAAGCTTTGTTTTGCTGTTCTTTGTGCTACGCCAATAGAGACAGTCACGTTCACCGTTTTATTGTCGCTTGGCTGTTTACCTTTGCGAGATTTTTTATCTGTGCGTTTTGGGTTTCTGATCACCATGTCGTAAGTTGCAATATTTTGACGCAGTGTTTCGAGTTCAGGAATTGACTGCTCAGCTGTTTTTCTTGGAAATGCAACGGTAAATTCCTCTCCGCCATAACGGTAAATCTTGCCACCCCCTTTAACGCCACTCATTTTTGCTGCCACTAGCTTAAGTACTTGGTCGCCAATATCATGGCCATAGGTGTCGTTGAATTTTTTAAAGTGGTCAATATCGAGCATAGCAACAGTGTATTTTCGCCCTAATGATAGAGCAAGCTGATTAAGTGCGCGGCGCGTTGGTAAGCTCGTTAAATCGTCTCTGTAAGCTAAATAATAAGAGTCGGTACTCACCGCTAATAAATACAGAGAAGCCACAAGTACAGCAATGACAGATCAAGGAAAATCAATAACATGTTGTTGGTTAAGGCACCACACAATAAAAGTAATGAGTAACGCCGTTTGCGTCAGGTTATGTGTTCTTACGCTTTGCCAAATGAGTAAGCTGCCAATGAGCGACAGTGGTAAAGCTATGGGTAAATAAGGAAGCAATTGAGTATAACCAGAAGGTTGTAATGATAGCCCTTGTAAATGCAGACTCAGTGCCAGCCACGCAAACGCTGCGCCGCCACATAGAATAATTAATAAGGTTCGGGTCGCAGTGTGTATTGATAAAAGTGCGCGATCTTTTATCACGGCTAACAACATTAATAAACTTGCAGCACATAATAAAACCCAATCAGATTGCGCTTTAAGCCAACTTGACCACGGCAAAGCATACTCAAGTGAACATAAATAAAGTAACCAAAACGCGCACAAAATAGCAACTCGACTTCGATTAAACTGAGTGGCAAATATAGCGGTAATAATCAGTAATGGATAAACAAGATTATTAATAAGAGAGGGCTTACTTTGCCATTGGGTTTGAAATTGAGTTAATAACAAAAATAATCCACACACGGCTAAAAGACTCAAAGAAGTTGATTTAACTCCTGCTAATTTTAACAACCCATGCTCCAAAGACCGATGCCTAAAAAAATAAAAGCTTATTGTATTGATATATAAAAATATTACTACTTTAATGCTTGTTAATTATTTAAAAACAATACTTTAAAACTAATTCCAATGCTTTTTATCGACATTTTTTAACCAAATGTATGACATTTTAGTAAATGTAAAAATAGTGAGTAGATTAAATACAACAAGGTGGGAGACGATGTAAAAAGCGTTTAAACATTGAATAAGGCCATCCATGGCCTATTAATTAATCGTTTTTGTAGTAAGGGTAGTCACTGTAACCTTGCTCAGTCCCGCCATACATAGTGGCTGCATCGGCTTCATTTAATGGCCATTGATTTTTTATGCGCGCTGGTAAATCAGGGTTTGCAATAAAAGGGCGACCAAAAGCAAATAAATCACCGTAGCCTTTAGCTAACATCGCCACCGCTTTTTCAACAGTGTACTTACCAGCGTAAATAATACGCCCAGAAAATTCAGCTCTAGCTGCTTGATAAAATAGCTCTGGTAAATCAGGAGCATTGTCCCAATCAGCTTCTGCAATTGAAAGGTAAGCAATACCGGCTTGTTCAAGTACTTTAATCGCTTCAATGTAGGTATGATGTGGGTCTGATTCTACTAACCCTAAATAAACACGGGTTTCATCAGTACTGCTAAATAAGGGCGCAAATCTAACCCCTAAGCGCTCAGGGCCTACTACGTCACTTACTGCCGCGACAATTTCTTTTAAAAAGCGCAGGCGATTAGTAAGAGAGCCGCCGTATTCATCATCTCGTTTATTGGTGTGCTCAGAAATAAACTGATTTACTAAATACCCATTAGCACAATGCAGTTCTACGCCATCAAACCCCGCTTCTAGCGCATTACGGGCAGCTTGTGCATACATGCCAACAAGCTCTTTTACTTCATCGGTTGTTAAAGCTTGTGGTTCACTTGGGTTGGCTAAAGCGCCTTGAGCTGGTCCTGTTTCAATAAAGACTTTAACGCTATCAGCTGTTAGAGCTGAGGGGGCAATAGGTTTGGCTTCATTAGGCTGTAAGCTAGTATGTGAAACGCGGCCAACGTGCCAAAGCTGGGCAAAAATAATTCCACCTTCTGCATGTACTGCATCAGTTACTTTTTTCCAACCAGCTATTTGTTGATTAGAATGAATGCCCGGTGTCCAGGCATACCCTTGTCCTCTTGGTTCAATTTGAGTGCCTTCGGTAACCATAAAACCAGCACTAGCACGCTGTGCATAATATGTGGCCATCACCTCGTTGGGGATATTGCCAGGAACTGTGCTGCGTGAGCGTGTAAGTGGCGGCATTACAATACGGTTTTTAAGCGTGTATGGGCCTAAATTGATTGATGAAAATAGACTGTCGATATTTTTACTTGGTTGACTCATTTTAATACCTTTTAAATTAATAATGCTGTTTAGCGCCAATTACAATGCTGGTGATCATAGGGATTAAAAGGTACAATTTGAAACAATGCTTTTTTGTTTAAGATACAATTATGAATGGTATGTCTCGGCTTGATATAAAACAATTACGAATATTGAGTGCATTACTTAAACTAAAAAATGTGTCGGATGTGGCGCGAAAAATGGGCTTAACCCAGCAGGCTATTAGCGAGCAGCTGCGAAAATTGCGTGACTTATTTGACGATCGGCTTTTTATTCGCCAAGGCAATACAATGGTTGCAACACCTAAGGCTATCGCACTAGAGAAGCCCATTAATCAAATATTAACTCAGGTAGAAGCGTTATTAATACCTAAACAATTTACCCCAAGTAGTTACAAGGGCGTATTTACAATAAGTGCGACTGATTACGCTATAGCAGCTCTTTTGCCACAATTATTAGAAATAACAAGACGCGAAGCGCTAGGATTAAAGCTGATTATTCGTGACTTTGCCTCTGATAATGTTAATCAATTAATAAGTGCAGGAGAGCTGGATTTATTAATTAGTTTTCCTGAATTTATCCCAACAAACTTAATCTATGACACATTATTTGAAGAACAACATATTTGTATTGCGGGCAAAGACACGGTGTTTTCTTCGTCGACGTTGAGCCTTGCTGAAGTGGCGGCACACCCTCAATTAGTGGTTTCAGCGTCACGTGCTAACTTAAGAGGCTCTCACGACCAGTGGTTTGCTGATAAGGGCTATGCGCGCAATATAGTTATGTCAGTGCCTGGCTTTTCATTTGTCCCCGATTTGCTTTGCAGTACTGACTTAATTGCTTTTTACCCATCGCGTTTACTGCCAAACGCCAAAGTGAAACAGCTTGAAGTTGAATTATTACCACCGCCATTTAAGGTGATTGCAGCGTGGCATCCACGTTCAAATAACAGCGATATTCACCAGTGGTTAATAGCGCAATTAAAACGGATTTAGTAACTATTTAATTAGTTGACGAATATCGTTCCCTGTTGGTGCCTCATGGGCACGCAACGAAAAGGCGGGTAATATCGCTAATATATGGTCAAATATATCTGACTGAATATTTTCATACTCACCCCAATTAGTTGTATTGGTAAATGCATAAATTTCAATGGGTAAGCCATTTTTAGTTGGCTCTAGCTGCCTTACCATCAGTGTCATTCCCTGATGAATATGTGGGTGATGTTTTAATAACGCGACTAAATAATGACGAAATGTGCCAACATTAGTGAGCCGACGACCATTTAACGTACAGCTCATATCTATTTTTTTCGTGGTATTTTGCTCGTTAATAGCCGGTAGGGTAATTTCGAGGTAGTGACTTAATAAATCTGCTTTTTTCAGCGCGGTGATCTCTTGCTCATCTAAAAAGCGCACACTGCTCATTTCTATATGGATACTCCGTTTTATGCGCCGTCCACCGGATTCTGACATACCGCGCCAGTTTTTAAATGAGTCAGAAATTAGCGCATAGGTTGGGATAGTGGTAATGGTTTTATCCCAATTTCTTACTTTAACTGTGGTCAAGGCTATATCAATCACATCGCCATCTGCGCCGTATTTGGGCATTTCTAACCAATCACCAACCGCAAGCATATTGTTTGCTGAAAGCTGAATACCGGCCACCAGCCCTAAAATAGCGTCTTTAAACACCAGTAGCAGTACAGCCGATAGCGCACCTAAACCACTGAGTAATATTAACGGGGATTTATTCATTAATAATGAAATCGCTAAAATACCGGTTAATACGCTGGCGATCAGTTTAATTGTTTGTAAAAAACCACGTAATGGAAAGTGAGCTGCAATGGGTTGCCTGTCAGATATTGCTTGAAAAATATTGAGCAAAGAGAACAGCGAGAGCAGTGCAAATAAAATGATCCACTGATCAGTAAACATCTCAATGATATGTAAAAAAGCCGTTCCTTCTGGAACCCAGAGCCTAGCTTGTATAACAACCACAGCACCTTGTAAAACAAAGGAAATATTACGTGTTAATTTAAGCGCTAAGTCGGCAGGCGTGTGGGTATCGGTTTGAACAACTTTATCACTAAAGCGGCCTTTAAGTAGTCGTTTTGAAACTGACCTTAAGATGAGGTGCAATATGAGCGCAAATAAGCCAACCCAGCACAGTACTAATATGTTGTACCATAAATGCGCACTCCCAGGAAAATAAAGACTAAACCATTGCAGTAAAAATTCTCGCAGCTGCGATCGTATTTCAGTCATTTATATTCCCAAGAGATTTATTTGCGTGAGTTTCATCTATTTAATGAGATCTAGTTAAGCAGATGGGGCGAGAAAAGTCTATTTAAGCCGCGCTTAAATAGACGTTTTAAAAATAATATTTATATTTTATTTTCAGCAAGTTGCAGAGTTAACTCCTCAAAAATACTCGGATCGTCAATGGTTGATGGAATTTGCAGTTCTTCACCATCAATAAGTTGACGTAAGTTTTTGCGTAAAATTTTACCTGAGCGTGTTTTTGGTAAGCGCTCTACACATATAATATTTTTAAGACACGCAATAGCGCCGATTTGATTACGCACGGTTTGCACCAATTGCTGCTCTACTTCTTTATGCGATCCATGAAAATCATTTTTTAACACTACCATGGCCATGGGGTTTTGACCCTTGAGCGCATCATTAACACCAAATACGGCACATTCAGCAACCGCGGGATGAGCGGCTACAATTTCTTCCATTTCACCGGTTGATAAACGATGTCCCGCAACATTAATCACATCATCGATGCGGCCCATAATAAATAGGTAGCCATCATCATCAATATAACCGCCGTCGCCAGAGAGATAATAGCCTTCATATTCACTTAAATAACCGGCTTTAAAGCGTTCGGTATTTTGCCAAATAGTGGGTAAACATCCTGGCGGTAAAGGCAGTTTAATAACGACTGCACCTTGTTCATTGGGGGCGCATTCGTCACCATTCATATCTAAAATACGTACGTCAAACCCAGGAGTCGCAACCGTTGAACTACCTGCTTTTGTAGGTAGATGCTCAATGCCGACAGGATTACAGGCTATCGCCCAACCAGTTTCTGTTTGCCACCAATGATCAAGCACAGGTAGGCCTGTTTTTTCTTTGAGCCAATCGTAGGTGGGAGGATCTAAGCGCTCGCCTGCTAAAAACAAGCGTTTCAGACTTGAAGTATCGTATTGTTTAAACCCATCGGCATTGGGGTCTTCTTTTTTTATCGCTCTAAAGGCTGTTGGTGCGCTAAATAAAGCCGTTACTTTATACTGTTCAACCACTCGCCAAAATGCACTGGCATCTGGGGTTCTAACCGGTTTACCTTCAAATAAAATAGTGGCGCAGCGGTACATAAGTGGGGCATACACTATGTACGAATGGCCTACAACCCAACCAATATCTGAAGCGGCCCAAAACACGTCACCAGGTTTCATTCCGTATACGGTTTCCATGCTGTAATGCATGGCCACGGCATGGCCGCCATTTTCACGAACAACCCCCTTGGGAGTACCCGTTGTGCCTGACGTGTATAAAATATAAAGCGGGTGATCGCCACTTACCGGAACAGGATCAACGCCAGTAGCTGTTTGCATTGCAACAGCCCAGTCAATATCACGCTCAGGCATAAGTGGTGCAGTTACTTGCTCACGCTGATAAATAATACAATGTTCTACTTTATACGAGGCTGATTCGAGGGCGTTATCAAGTAACTCTTTGTATTCAATTACGGTATTCACTTCTACACCGCAAGAAGCACTGAGTACTAACTTAGGCTTGGCGTCATCAATTCTTACGGCAAGCTCATGTGCTGCAAACCCGCCAAAAACGACCGAATGAATAGCGCCGATGCGGGCGCAGGCTAACATGCCAATTACAGCCTCGGGGATCATGGGCATATAAATAACCACGCGGTCGCCTTTTGTTACGCCTAAAGACTGCATTACTCCTGCGAATTTAGCGACTTCTTGTTGTAGTTCAAAGTAACTGTAGCTGCGCGCGGTATTGGTTACGGGTGAGTCATAAATTAACGCTGTTTCATCACCATGGCCGGCAATAACATGCTGATCTACGGCTAAAAAGCAGCTATTAAGTTGGCCATCGGCATACCAGTGATATAAACCGTTTTCATCTTGTGTGTAAGCTGTTTCGGGAGCCTGGTACCAAGGGAGGCGTTTACTTTGCGATAACCAAAACGCTGCCGGGTTTTGTTTAAACTCGTTGTAATGTTGTTTGTATTCACCTGACATAAAGGCTCCTGAGCAAAATTTAATATAACTTTATTTAAAACTAAGCGCTTTTTATCAGGAGTGATATTCGACTATGGTCGGTTGAATAATGAACGGGTTGTGTGGTTTTTAGCTAACGCTATGGTTTATAACGAACTAACAACTAGTTTGATGATTTAAATGAGGTAACATATAAAAATGATGAACTATTTAATGTGGTAATAATGAGTCAAGTTGTCAGAGTAGGCGTTGCAGTGATAGTAATGCATGATAATAAAATTTTACTCGGTGAGCGAATAGGCGCACATGGTGCAAATACCTGGGCAACCCCTGGGGGGGCATTTAGAATTTGGTGAAACGGTTGAGCAATGTGCAGTGCGCGAAGTAGCAGAAGAGACAGGGCTTACTGTTACTAATATTCGTAAACTCGATTTTACCAACGATATTTTTAGCGCCGAGAACAAGCATTATATTACTTTATATGTGCAGGCAAAGTATGAAGGTGGCGAGCCTGTAAATAAAGAGCCTAACAAATGTTTACAGTGGCGTTGGTGCGATATTAATAACTTACCTTCACCTTTATTTACTTCATTAAAAAATTACTTAACACAAGGCGTTTTACCCACTCAAGACTAAAGGCGCGTTGGAATAGGGAGTTGCCATTTATTTAAAATTTGTTGGTATTCACCGCTTTCTTTTATCGCGTTTAATCTATCAGTAATAATTTTCGCTGTTTGCGGGTTAAGCTGCTTACTTGCTGCAAAGTGAAGAGAGGAAGGTAGCTCATCTAAATGTATACGCTTAGTAATTAAGCTTGGGTCGAGCCCTGTACGCTTTAGCTCGTTTTCAAGTGTGAGGGTGTTAGTTACCACAAAATCGATACGATTTTTATACAGCATTCTCCATAGCTGCTGGTAGTAACTCACTAAGACTAGATTCTCACTTTCAGTAAAGCCTTGAGCTTCTAAATAAGCTTGTGCAGAATAACCGCGAATAGTGGCTACTTTGTATTCTTTGGCAAAGTTTAAGTGAATCACTTAATCGTTATGACTGCGTAAACTTACTAGGTATGCATCTGCAAAATACACTTTTCCCAGCCACTTAAACTGGCTGTTTCTGTTTGGTGTTTTTAACAGTGACAGCATGATGGCATTAGGATTGGCTTGTTGTTGTTGAAACATACGCGCCATCGGCATTATTTCAAACGTTGCTGTTAAAGCCGTGCCTTTTAATACAGCTTTAGCGATATCAACTAAGGCACCCTGCGCTTCACCTTGAGGGTTTTTAAAATGATAAGGGGGCAAATCTTCAGCGATGAAGGTGACCGGGTTTGCGTGACAGACCGCACTATAAAAAACCACTACAAAAACAGTTAACATCATACGCAAACGCATAAATAATTGTCTTTAAAGCAATACATGAGGCTAGTGTAAATAAAATCAATAAAAAGGTACACGGTAAATGTGTGTTTTAGGTAATCAAATTGTTTAATTATTGTTTTTTATAAATTGACGAGGTGAGCATTGATACCAGCGCTTAAAGGCGCGATTAAAAGAGCTTTGATCATTAAACCCCAACATAGTTGCAATACTGCTTAGCGGATAATGAGGAATATAAGTTAACAAACGGCGTTTTTGCTCTTGCTCAAGAAGAGCGGCAAAATTGGTGTTTTCTTGCTTTAGATGACGTTGCACTGTGCGCGGGGTCATATTTAAAGCACTAGCCGTTCTGATCAGTGAACAGTCCTGCAAATCGTATTTAGCCATTAAAATATGATTAATTTTTTCTGTTAATAATTGCTGACTTTTAAACTGGGATAGCTGTTGCTCTGACATTTGCTTTAGCACAGCGTTAATCTGGGAGTTATCGGTTTTAAAAGGAAGGGTTAAGTAACTACTTGGAAACTCTACTTGATTAAAGTTAGCGCCAGCTTTTACTGGGCAATTAAACCATTGCGCTAATTGTTGTAACTCACTGTCTGAAAAATGTGCTATGAAATAAACGCAACTAGGCGAAAGCTGAGGATTAAGCAGTTGGCGTATAACACTTACCCACGCGGTCATATTTCGTAATACGGCCTGTGGACTGCACTGTGGGTCTGCTAACCAGGTTACCTTGCAAAGTGTTTGTTGCTGTTCAAACTCAGCACGCCCTATGTTAGCCACTAAACTGTCGTAGCTCAGTAATGCAGTAATGGCACTGGCTAGATTAGTACTTGATTCAATTAAATACCCAAGTACACCAAAATCAGCGGTGCGTATTTGTTTTCCTAACTCAAACCCGAATAAGGAGTCATTTAGCGTTTGCTGTGCATAACTAAGCAGCGCATTATAGCTTTTTAAGCTAATACGAGGCGCTAATTGTTGTGTTTGCTTATTTGCATATTCATCAAATTCAATGGCAGTTAGTATCTCTTGGCTATCTAATCCTGTGCTTTGAAGATAATCCAAACAGCTAGAAAAGTAATGATCGGCTAAGGTTTTCATTTGTCGCCTAAAGCTAAAAAATAGTCATCTAATCGCAAGTTTGCCATGCAATATTTTTATATGCTAGAGATCTATAAAAATAATATGGGGCACACAATGATTGAGATAAACGTTAAACATAGTGTGGCAGCAACGCCTGAACAATTATGCACCTTATTATTAGCGCATGCTGATTTGGGGCGCTTTTTTAATGCGCAGTTTGAAGTGTTAACACCGCAAGACTCGGGTGAAATAAGTGGTGGAAAAGGCACCATTAGACAAATAAAAATGCAAGGTACAACATTTAAAGAGCAAATAATAACGGCCAATAATAGCCACATTTGTTACCGCATTTTAGGGGATAAACCCGTTGCACAGCACCGTGGTGATATTTACTTAAAAGCCAATAATACTCAGCCATCACTCACCGAGATCAGCTACCATATTCGTTGTATTGCGCCTTTGTGGTTACCCGACTTTATACTGGCTTTTTTTATAAAAAAAGATGTTAGCCAAGCACTTAAAAAAATAGCCAGCTATTTTCAGGAGAAACGTCATGAGCATTGAAATTATTTTATTGGCACTGAGCCCTATTTTTTTGCTGTTTGTAGGGGTTGAGTTTATAAAATTTAGACGTTACTACGATATAAAAGACAGCTTAGCCAACGCGTTACTTGCTTTATTACATCAAGGCGCTGATGCCATTGCGTTATTATTATTAATGCCGTTTTTTTATTGGTTGTATCAGTTTCGACTATTTGATATTGAATTGACAGTATTTACTGTTTTAGGCGCTTTTTTACTGCAAGACTTTTTATACTATTGGTTTCATCGTGCATCACACCATATTCATTGGTTATGGGCCGCTCATGTAGTGCATCATAGTTCTACTAAAATGAATTTTACCACTGCGTTTAGGCAAAGCATAATGTACCCAGTAGCCGGCATGTGGGTATTTTGGCTGCCCATGATTCTCATAGGTTTTGACCCGCTTACAGTATTTAGTGTGGTGGCACTTAATTTAGCGTACCAATTTTTTGTGCATACGCAAATCGTAGGCAAGTTAGGCTGGTTGGAAAGGGTATTTAATACGCCATCGCACCACAGGGTTCATCATGCAATTAATAAAAGCTACCTCGATAAAAACTTTGCCGGCGTCCTTATTATTTGGGATAAGCTGTTTGGTACCTTTATAGAGGAGGACAAAAATCAGCCCTGTAAATATGGCATCGTAGGCCAGCTAAATAGCAATAACCCACTAATAATAACGTTTCATCAGTGGGCTCATTTATTAAAAAGTACCTATACGGCGAAAGGGTTAAAAGCGAAATGCGAAGTGCTATTTGGCTACCCAACCAGTAGCATTAAAATTAAATAATAGACTTAAAAGTAAAACTGTAGGGCTAAACTAGCCGCAGTATTATGGTTGTGCCATTTTTCGAGCTTTATTTGGCTGCGAAGCGCTATGTTACGTGACAGCGCATAGCTCCAGGTTAGCGCAGCTTCGCTGTGGTTATTAGCGGTATTATCGTTTAGCCAAAACATATTACCCGTTAGCGCAAGTTTGTGATTGTTATTTACTTGCCAAATAATGCCAGCCTCACTACCTAGCCCTATACTTAGCTGGTTAGAAATATCACCAGTATTTAGCTCAAACTGTCCCAAAATATAGCCATGCACACGGTTCGGGTTGCCATAAGACTTACCATATCCACCTTTAGTAAAAAATCGGCCAGAGCGTTTGTTTGGGCTTGGTTGCCTATCAAAGCCCATTTTTATATTCCACGACCAGCTATCAAATACACGATTATCGGGGGCAAGCGACATAGCATCAAGTAAGTAAAAATGCTCAATCTGGCTATTACCGCTATCTGATAGGTTAGCTGCTAAGTCAAAAAAGCTAATTTGAGCACCGGGTATAAAGCCAGCGGGTCTGTCTAGTAAATCATGATAAGCAAGGCGATAAGCTAAATTGGTGGTGTTTTGCTGGTTATTATTTTGCACTCTTTTTACTGTTAGCCTAGAAGAACCGTGGCCTTGCTCTGGCGAGGCTTTAGGTTTGTTGGGCTTAGATAAAGGAGAAGGAACAGCATACTTACTGCGCATTAATAATAACTTAGTAAGCCTTGGGGCTATTTTTTCACGGTTTAGGGCTTTATCGTAAAATTCAAAGTTTAGCCATTCGTACGCCATTTCTAGTATAGCTACTAGCTCTTTTTGTGAGTAATTACGGGTATTTAATGGCTTGCCTTGCATAAGCTCCCTCGCATCACTAAGTTGTTGATCACTTAACTGTGTTGAATAGTGATAAAGCTTAGTGCCAAAAGCAGGGCGGTAATTAGGAGCTTGCAGTAAATTGTTGTCTCTAAGTGCGGCAACTGTGTCTGAAGGAATAGCCTGCATGTTAAATTGCGAGGTTAAATTAAGGTCGTCTTTAGCTAATTGTAATAGCCCCAGTAACTGATATGAGCAGTTTTCGTCTATAAAAAAGTAATCAAAAGTGGCGCGTTGTAACTCCCATAAATGCAGTAATACCCGCTCAACTTGTTGCTCAGTTAAATTGAGTTTGTATTCCCAAATATCGCGTGATTCTAAATCATTATATTCGCGTACTTTTTTATAATACGGCATAAGTGAAAACTTACCCGGATAGCTACCAACAAGGCCTTTCAGTGCATACATGGCAGCGTTATCTGAGTCATCAGGTTCTGCCGCAAAGTTTACAGCAAAGGCAATCAGTTCTTTACTACGGGTTTGATCTTTAGCGTCGATGCGCAGTAAAGTGTGCCCAAACATTGATGAAGGGCTGTTCATAAATGCGGTAGGGAATACAAGCGTAACCCCTTTAGGATTAATGACTTGTTGCCAGGTTTTAAGCTCAGCGCAATCAAGAGCAGGCCAATTGTTTTTAATTTTTGATTTTAGCCATGTGTAGCGAGCTGGAAATTGACAGCTGTATTTTTGTTGACTGCTTTTACTGGCATTAAATGCGCTAATGGTGGCATTTAACTCATCTACTGGGCTGGTTTTACCTGTAGGGGATAAAAAAAACTCGGCGCTATCCACCTCGCTTTTCCAGCTTCTGAAGGTTGTATTGCGGTAGTGGCCCAGTTTAAGCCAATAAGGGTGTGTGGCTAAGGTACTTTTTTCAATACTTTTAGCATTTGATTGCATACTAAAAAGTATGGCTAGCAAGGTAAATAATATTTTTTTCATAATCGCTAAATCATAAAAAAGCCGCTAGAGGATACTCTAGCGGCTTTATTTATACATATAAAACCGGCTAATTTAGCTGATTAAGAAAGAGTATAAGAAGCTAGTTGTGCATCGCTTGCTACAACAGCGTTTAGGTTTTCTAACACTGTTTGTGAAGTTACGTTCTCAGAAGTAAATACTGAAGAAAATTGTGCTTGAGCAAGTTTGTTGAATGCTGCTTTATCTTGGTCTGCAACGCCCCAAACCTCAGCAAGTGTTGCTAAAGTTTCGCCTTCACCTTGAGACATATCACGAGCAAGTTGCTCCATGTTGCCATCGATGAATAATGCGATTTTTTCAGAAGAAGTAACAGTACCAGTACCGTCACAACCTAAAGTACCAAAAGTAATACCGAAAGTTTGGTTACCAGAAGTACCATTAGTTGTAGCGCCTAAAATTTTAACGCCTTTACCTTGCTGACCAGCAAATAACATAGAGCCTAGGCCACAACCAATATCTTGGTCAGCCATAGCATTAGAGAAAGGAAGTAAAGAAAGTGCTGCTACTGCGATTATTTTTTTCATATCCATAAATCCATATTTGATTAGTCTTTATTTAGGGTAAACAAAGAGCGCGGAGGATTTTAACAGAGTTGTAGAAAAAAGGAACATAACAAGCTATGAATTTTTTCATGTTGCGCTTACTTTAATTAATAAAATAAACACGTTACTTACTGGTTTTAGCTAGCTTTAAGAACTTTGCTTTTTACTTCTTGGCGCACCCAGTAAAATAAAAAGGTGGCAAATACACACTGATAAAAATGCACTAATTCCCAAAGCGCCACCAAAGCCATCAAGAATGGGAACCAAATAGGCAAAAAACAATGAAAATATAATTGCTGAACTGGCAAGCGTATAAACACCAAAGCGGTGAGGGGCGCTCATGCCAATAAAGGTGCCGCCAAAAAAAACGATACTATAGAGTTCTGCGTTGAGGCTCAGCTGTGCAAAAATCAAATAGGCAATAATTGAAAGTGCAGCTGAGGCTCTTATAGCATCAAAGCGGTTATGCTTTGCTAAATAAAAGGTAAAAAAAGCACCAGCCAAGGCTAATACTGGGTATGTAATAGTCATATCAGCAATCCTTTAGCTAAAACAAACAGGGCTACACTGGCAAATGCAATACTGCCTAATCGTCCGCCAAATCCTGCAAATACATTAAGTGTTAGTGTATATAAAACAGCGCCAATGGCAGAAATAATAGCGATTTCCCAATAGTTGCTAATTAAGCTGGTGGAACACATACCGGCAAAACTACCTGCATAAATGGAGGCATAAGGGTGGTTTTGATAACGTGCAGGAAACGGAATAAATGAGCCGATGAGGCCTGTTAAAGCAGCAGACACAACAATAGGTAATGCCAATGTGGTATGCATTATAAAGCACGACAAGCAGCCGATAAAAAAGGTGATGAATTTTAAAAGTATGAATTTAGTCATAAGGCGCACATCATAAAGGTTCAGTTTTAGCTTTAATAGTTAAAATCGACAATTTAAGACTAAAAGCGATATATGGCTTCCAAAAGAGCAAATAACCGTGGCTTTAAATTAAATGTACGCAATGAATGACTAAAAATAATGCCATTAATGTTCTATAAATTACAAATTATGTATAATGCAGCATATTTCATATATTAAAAGTTATAACCTAAGGTAATTTATGTCTAACTGTTTGCATTTGGCTATTCCAGCTGGTGATCTTGAAAAAGCGAAAGCGTTTTATTGTGACGTGCTTGGTTGTAAAACGGGTAATAGTGAAGCTGGGCGATGGGTAGACATTGATTTTTGGGGTAACGAGTTAACGCTTCATCAAAGCACAGAGCGCTTACCAACGGTGCGTCATGATGTTGATATGGGCGCTGTAGCTGTACCGCATTTTGGCATTCATTTATCTGAAGATGAATTTCAAGCATTAAAAAAACGTATTGCAGACGCCGGCCTTGAATATTTAGATAAGCCTTACCGCCGTTTTGTAGGTGATGAATTTGAGCAAGAAACGTTTTTTATTGAAGATCCAAATTGTAACGTTTTAGAAATGAAAACTATGGTAAACCCAGAAGTCTTATTCAAAAAAGACGAGTAATGATTATGCGCCTAAACGATTACTTTAGGCGTTTTCTCTTGTGTAGGTTTGCTTAGCCTGCGCTTTTCGTAAAGACTTTTTCTGATACATTGCTTCATCACCGGCTTTTAAAACCTCATCTAAATTTTTAGGCGCTTCGCTATAGTTTATTTGTCCTACGCTTGCGTAAATAGCGATGGTGTTGCCTTGGTGTTCTAAGCTAAGCGCATTTAATTTTTTTTCAAGGGTCGCAACTCGCTGGTTAATTTTATCTTTGCTGGTAAATAATGCCATAGCCACAAACTCATCTCCGCCTAAGCGGCCAACTGCGTCTTCACTGCGCATATGCTGACTAATTGACTCTGCCACCGTACAGAGTACTTTATCGCCAACATCATGGCCGTAGGTATCATTTATTGCTTTAAATCGGTCTAAATCGATATATAAAAAACACAACACGCCACCACGTTGAGCGTGTTTTTTTAATAACTCATTGGCTTTTAAACTCCAGCCTCGGCGGTTATAAATATGACAAAGATGATCGTAATTAGCGTGCTGTTCAGCCTGTTTTTTAGCATAACTAAGTCGTTGAATTCGCCTACCAACTGCTATAGCAAGAAGCAGGGATTCAATCGTAAAAGCAATCACAAACCCATAACGCTGTATAAAAGGACTGTATTCGGTTAGTAACACTCTAAATATCATGCTGATAAATACACAGCTTAAGGCAATAAATACCAAGCTGGCTTCGTTAACGCCTTGTTTAGCTTGCACAGCTGAGAGTATAAAAATGGTCACCACAATCAGTAGTGACAAATAGCCAGTAACGATTGCGGTAATATTAGTAATAGTGGGTAAATCTAAAGCTATTTTTTGTAAGCACAAAGTCAGTACACATAACGCGATAATTTTTAATGCATAACTTAATTTGCGCCAATACTCAGGTAGCTCTAATAGTGCGCTCATAAACCAAGTAGCACTGACTATAGTTAAACCAATGCTTAATGTATAAAGGTGGCTGATATATGCAGAAAAGTAGCCATTGGTAAATAAATAGGGCTGGCCTTCTTGTAAAAAAATAAAGCTAGCGATACAAAAAAGATAGATGCCATACAGTTTAAAAATAGCGTCTTTAATGCCATAACCTATTATTAAAGCATAAAAAATAAGCGTTGCGCATAATCCATAAAACACCCCAAATATTAAATTGTACAACTGCACCTTTTCAATAAATTGCTGTGAGTCTAGCCAAGTAAACCGGGGGTTATAGCTGGCAGTAGTGGTTAAAGTTAGCTTTGCATTAAAGCTGCCTTGTTCCATTAAAATAGCCATTTGATTTGTTTTTAAAGGGGCTTTTAATTGGTTATTTTGTTGCCACGAAAAACGTTCAAGTGCAGGGCGAGTAAACGTAAAAACACCGCTTTGGTTTAGCGTACATACCAACTCAAATTGGTTAATGCCTTTTTCTAGTTTTATGTCTGCAGCAATACCTTGCGATAAGGGAATGGATACACTGTTTGCGATAGATTTTAAATTGCAGCTATCTTTTGCAATAGCTGTATTGCAGATAAGAAAAATAAAAATGACAAATAAAGCACCGCAAAATTTAATACATAAGGAGGTGGTTGTATGTAAGTGCTTCCTTATTGTTACGGTGTTATTGAGCATAGTAGGGTTATAAAAATGGCAGTTGCCCTATATTAACAAAGCGTGTTATCTTTGCTAGTAAAAGTTAATAATAAAGTTTGATATAGCGCATGAATGGGTAAATCTTATTTTTATAACTGTATTTCACTCGGAGTTTTATTAAAGTGGCGTTTAAACTCACGGCTAAACTGTGATGCACTGGTGTAACCTACCTTAAAAGCAGCTTCATTTGCTTTGCTGCCCGCTGTGGTAATTAACTCTTTTGCTTTAGCTAAACGTACTTTTTTTAAGTATTGTAAGGGAGATTCAAACGTTACCTGTCTAAATGCACGATGAAAAGAGGATACGCTCATATTTACCTCTTCTGCTAAACCTTCAACAGTAATAGGGTTTGCATAGTCCTGATGCATCGTTGCTAGTGTGCGAGCTATACGCGCATAATGGCCATCATGCATAGCTAGGCCTATTAAAGTATTCCCTTGGGGGCCGCAAAGGACACGATACACTAGCTCTTTTACTATATCTTCGCCGAATACCTCAGCCTCAAGTGGATTATTTAAAACCGTTAGTAACCTACATGTTACCTGCTCCATTGCGCAGTCTAGCTTTGCTGATTGTACTGCGCCAATGTTCGCGCTGGAGACAGATAAAGGCTGGTGCTGCATCATCTGATTAACCAGCTTGTGCAACATGACAGGGTTTATATCTATAGCTATGCCCATAACCGGTAAGTCATTATCGGTAAACGCTTCACACTCTAATGGGACCGGTACACCTAGTACCAAGTAATCACCTTCGCCGTATTTTATTTGATGTTCTGGGAAATGAATTATTTTATGGCCTTGGCCAACCACGATTATGCCTGAATTATAAATAAGCGGCTGGCGCGGTGAACTTTTGGTAGCGCGATGAAAATACACCCCAGGAATAATTGTTTCCATGGTGCCCTCAAAGCTTAGTAAATTATTGTGCTCGGCGTATTGTTGCAACATTTTGGCTATGATGGGCATAAAAGTATCTGTAATTAAAATATTTTGCGTAAAATAACAGTGCTGGTAGTTTTAGGCAAGCTTTAGGCAGTTATTGGGCTTTTTATATATTAACTTTGCTACTAATATGCATTCATCAAAGCTTTACTTGATATGTGACTAAGTAAAGCATTATGAAATTAACCGTCACCTAGGAGCAAAATAATGAAATTTAGCTACGTAAATCCCACTCTCATCCAATTTGGCCAACAGCAAATTGCCGCACTTAGCGACTTGATCGCAAAAGATCAAAAAGTATTAGTTGTTTATGGCGGCGGCTCAATTAAAAAGAACGGCGTGTATGACCAAGTTGCTGCTGCACTTGAAGGTTTTGATTGGGTAGAATTCTCGGGCGTGGGTGCTAACCCAACAATTGAAGTACTTGACCAAGCGGTTAAAATTTGTAAAGAACAAGATATCGACTTTGTATTAGGTGTCGGCGGCGGCTCTGTAATAGACGGCGTTAAATACATTGCGGCTTCTGCAGTATACGACGGCGAAGGTTGGGACATTCCTACTGGCAAGCATACAATTACTAGCGCATTACCAATTGGTGCCGTATTAACGCTACCAGCTACAGGTTCTGAATCTAACCAAAACTCAGTGGTAAGCAAAGAAGCGACTAAGCAAAAATTGCCGTTTGCTTCACCAGAAGTACTGCCTAAATTTGCGATTATGGATCCTGATGTAATGAAAACATTACCACAGCGCCAGCTTGTAAATGGCTTAGTTGATGCGTGGGTGCATACTTGTGAGCAATACCTTACGTTCCCTGAAGGCGCATTGGTACAAGAAGGATACGCAGAGGCACTGTTAAAAACGCTCAAAACACTGGGCGATAACTTTGAAAACCAAGACGATGCATGGCGTGCAAACCTTATGTGGGCAGCTAACCAAGCACTTAATGGCTTAATTGGTTCTGGCGTATCGCAAGATTGGGCAACCCACATGATTGGTCATGAGCTTACTGCTGCCTATGGTGTTGACCATGCGCGTTCGCTTGCTATTGTTCAGCCTTCGTTATTGCGCAATCAATTTGCAGTTAAAAAAGCGAAACTAGAGCAAATGGGTAAAAACGTATTTGGCCTTGAGCAAACAGACGATTTAGCAGAGCAAACAATTCAAGCGATTGAAGCGTTTTACCACAGCCTTGAGGTTGCAACACAGCTAACTGAACATGGTGATGATAAAGCGGCTGCCATTGATAATATTATTGGCAAACTAGAAGCACATGGCATGGTTGCCCTTGGTGAAAACCAAGCGATTACGCTAAAAGAAAGCCGTGAAATTTTAGAACACGCGGTTGCTTAAGCGTTAATTTTAAAAAACCACTGGCTATTAAAGCCGGTGGTTTTTTGTTTTATAGTTAACCTCAGTAAACGCAATTGGCGCCATTAATTGATAAAAAGCCCTTTATTGTCGTTTGCCGCTAATATACTATGTGGCTTCAATTGGTTAGGTTTATTTAAGTCAATTTTAGGCTGAGAAGATAGCTAAATTATGCGCTAAAATCGTTTGTTAATGGTCATGTTACTCGTGCTTGTGCACAGCTTTATAAGTTGTGATGGCGCTGCATACCATTTACAAGAAGACGTTGAGCATGTAAGTAACGCATTATCACAAAACACTATAACCGCTGATAATGACCAAGGACAAAGCGATAATCAGCCACCGGTTGAGATTCATGCACACCAACATTGTCACTGTGGCTATTACAGCACACTTAGTCACGCTATTATTCCTCAACAAAGTAAACCCTCAGTACTTGTGTATTACCATGGTTTAAATTATCCACCTGATGTACCCCCACCGAATTCATTTAGCTAGTTTTTAATTTAATTTCAATTAATTATTGTGCTTTTAGCTGCCTGCGCGTAAGCGTTCCATGGGCTGTTATAGGCATGTTTAAATTGCTAACTATTTTACACTGTCGCTGTTTTTAGCGTAGGTTGTGAATGGTTTGCAAGTGAACTCTGTTTATTAAAAAACGGACAAGCTATATGAATAAAAAACCAATTATGCTGGTGGTGATGCTGTGCGCGCTACCTGCTTTTAGTGCGTTTGCAAATGTTAAAACGTTAACCCTAAAACAAGCGTTGATAAATACCGAGCAACAAAATCCGCTATTAAAACGCTATCCTTATCATCAAAAAATACTCAGCGCGCTTAAATCTCAAGCGGCGCTTTCGCCTAACCCTGTAATAAATGTAGAAGCCGAAAACCTCTTAGGAACAAACGATGCGCGTGGTGTGCAAGGGGCTGAAATAACCTTGGCATTTAGCCAGCTTATAGAGCTTGGAGATAAACGCCAAAGCCGCATAAATTACGCAACGGCGAACATTAAAGCCCAAGCAATACAATATCAAAATACTCGGTTAGCTTTATTAGCAACCACTGGTGAGCGATATTACGAGGCGCTTAAATTTCAAACCTTACTTACGCTTAACAGCGAACGACAACACGTGGTGAGCCAAGCTCTTAAAGCAATAAAGCAACGGGCTAACGCTGGCGCTGTATCGCAAGCCGATGTAACCCGTATGCGTTATGCGCTTAGCCAAGTAGAGCTTGATAAAGCTAAGCTAAATAGCGAATTTGAGCGAGCGCGTTTATCGCTCAATGAGTTGTGGAATGAGCAACATGACTACACGAATTTCGCAGGGAATATGGCTACTTTAATACCGCTTAAATCTGAGCAAGCGTTACTCAATGCAGTTAACCAAGCGCCTGAGTTTGCTATGTTGCAGCAACAATATTTGCAGCAAGCGGCCAACTTAACGCTGCAAAAAGCTAACGGGCAAAGCGATATTAATGTAGGTGCAGGCCTGCGCTTCAATCTATAAAGCGATACCAGTTCGTTACTGTTTTCGTTTTCTATGCCGCTGCAATTGAGTAACTCAAATAGCGGTAATATTGAAGCGGCTAACAGTCAGTTGGCACTGCTAAGCAAGCAGCAAGAGCAATTACGGGTTCAGTTACGCCAACAAGTTCGTACCTTGTACGCCTATTACCAAGGCAAAACGTTACAGGCGCAGTTGTTATCAGGGCAGGTTATTCCACAAGCCCAAACACTCATTGAGCAAAGTTTAAAAAGCTATCAACGCGGACAAATTTCGGTGTTGCAATTGCTCGATGCCCAACAAGCTCTATTTGACTCTAAACGCGCACTTATCAATACCTATGCAGTACTATATCAAACGCACCTTACTCTTGAGCGTTTAACTGGCCAATCTTTAATTGAGACTTTTCAACCATGAACAACACGTTTATCGCATTATTAGTATCACTTTCGTTTACAACGAGCCTTATAAGCACACATGCATTTGCCTCAGCAGAGCATGACCAAACAGAGCAAACCCAAAAACAAGGTCCACACGGCGGCTTTTTATTAACCAACGAAAAGCTCACTCTTGAGTTAAAGCTGCAAGAATTGGCAGGTAAAGTTGAGCTGCGCGTATATGGTTATGAGCAAAATCAGCCGGTAGATATCAACGATTTAAGCATCGAAATGAACTTAAAACGATTAGTAGAAGCGCCGCAAAAAATACAATTTACGCGTGAGAATGAGTACCTTGTTAGCACGCAACCCATAAATGAGCCACATTCGTTTGCGCTTTTCATTACTGCCAATTATAAAGGTGAACACGTTAGTTTTGAGTACACCCAACACGAAGGCCGCACTATGCTTAGTGAGCGAGTAGTTAAAGGTGCGGGTATTGAAACGCAGATAGCAAAAAGCGGCGAGGTTGATATTTCTGACACGCTGTTTGGTGTTATTGCACCGACACAGCACGGCACAGTAGAAGTGATGGCGCCATATACCGGATTGATCAGCGATATTTTTGTCAGCATTGGTCAAAAGGTTCAAAAAGGTGAGGTACTGGCCAGTGTCACCAACCGTGAAACATTGCAAAACTACAGTATTAAAAGCCCCATTAGCGGTGTTGTAACCGAGCAATATTTAAAGCGTGGCGAACTGGCAAGTACTCGCGCGCTTATGCAAGTCGTGAACCTTGATAAAGTATGGGTTGAGCTCTCTGCCTTTCCTGAAAATATTGAAAACCTAGCCATTGGTCAAAGTGCCACGGTGTACGATTTACATCATCATTTAAATGCCCAAGGTAAGGTGTTTTTTATAGCGCCTATGATGACCGGCGGGCACATTGCACGTGCTCGTATTGAGCTTAATAACCCTGATGGTCATTGGCGTCCAGGTATGCATGTTAATAGTGATGTCAGTATCGATAAGGTTAATGCTAACGTGCGTGTAAAGCCTGAGGCTATTCAAGAGTTTAATGGTATGGCGAGTGTGTTTGTGCGTAAAAATAGTGTGTTTGAAGTACGCCCTGTTACTTTAGGCGCAAAAAGTAGCGAGTGGGTTGAAGTGATCGCGGGTTTAAGCCCAGGTAGCGAGTACGTCACAACCAATAGCTATGTGATCAAAGCCGATATTTTAAAAAGCGGCGCAAGTCACGCTCACTAGGAGGTACCATGATTAACTGGATTGTTTCTTTTGCGGTTAAACGCCGCATGATGGTACTGGCACTGACATTTTTATTTGCTGGGTTTGGTGTGTATAACATCCAAAACTTAGCGGTAGATGCTGTCCCCGATATTACCAACGTGCAAGTGCAAATTAATACTAAAGCGCCTGGTTTTACGCCGCTTGAAGTTGAGCAGCGTATCACTTACTTAGTCGAAACAGCGATGGCGGGTATTCCTAAGCTTGATTATACCCGTTCGCTTTCTCGCTATGGGCTTTCTCAAGTAACCATTATTTTTGATGAGGGCACCGACATATATTGGGCGCGTCAACAAATTGGAGAGCGTATTCAAAGTATTCGCGCCGATTTACCTAATAATATTGAGCCAAACCTTGGACCTATTGCCAGTGGCTTAGGTGAAATATTTACCTATAGCGTGCATGCAAAACTCGATGCGTTAAAAAGTGATGGTATGCCTTACAGCGCCGAAGATTTACGTACTTTACAAGACTGGGTTATTCGTCCGCAGCTTTTAAAAGTAAAAGGCGTAACCGAAATAAACAGTCAAGGTGGCTTTGAGCGCCAGTACCAAGTTGCGCCCATACCAGAAAAGCTTATTGCTTATAAGCTGACAATCAACGATGTTATTAGTGCACTTGAGCTTAATAACAGCAATCGCGGAGCCGGTTATATAGAGCGCTTTGACGGCCAATATTTAGTGCGCTCACCTGGGCAATTAAAAACCTTAGCCGATATAGCAAACACCGTTATTGCTAAGCGTGATGATGCTCCTGTGCGAATTAAAGACGTGGCAAATGTATACTTAGGAAAAGAACTCAGAACTGGCGCGGCTACTTATAATGGCGAGGAAACCGTACTAGGCACGGCAATGATGCTAATAGGTGAAAACAGCCGTGTGGTCGCCAAAGCCATGGCAGATAAGTTGATAGAGGTACAAAAAAGCTTACCTGCAGGGGTTATCGTTGAGCCTGTCTATGACCGTACCAATCTGGTTGATAAAACCATTGCCACAGTACAAAAAAACCTGTTTGAAGGGGCGGTATTAGTTATCGTCATTTTACTGTTATTGCTCGGGAACATCACTGGTGCGCTTATTACCGCCATGGTTATTCCGCTGAGTATGCTATTTGCTATTACTTGTATGGTGGGCAATCGAGTCTCGGGTAACTTAATGAGCTTAGGCGCAATCGATTTTGGATTAATTGTAGATGGCGCGGTGATTGTGGTTGAAAACTGCCTTCGTCAATTAGGGATGGCTCAACATAAACATGGCCGCTTACTTACGCTCAGTGAGCGTTTAGAGGTTGTCACTTCAGCCACCAAAGAAGTGTTTAGCCCCGCCGTATTTGGTATTTTAATTATTATGTTGGTGTATTTACCGCTATTTGCGCTCAGTGGTGTTGAGGGCAAAATGTTTCAGCCTATGGCGTTTACTGTTGTTGCTGCGTTAATAGGTGCACTTATTTTTGCTGTCACCTTTGTGCCGGCGGCTATTGCCGTATTTGTGCGTGGTAAAGTAGATGAAAGCGAAAATGCAGTAATGCATGGTGTTAAAAAAATCTACAAGCCACTGCTTAACTTATCGCTTAAATTACCGTGGGTGATGGTGAGCATTGCCACGGTTTTAGTACTAGTACTTGGCTTTAAAGTTAAAAATATGGGCGCCGAATTTTTACCCCAGCTAGATGAAGGTGATATTGCAATGCATGCGCTGCGTATTACTGGCACCGGTATTGAACAATCGGTGCAAATGCAAAAACAGTTGGAGCAGGCTTTATTAGCGCAACCCGAAATTGCGAACGTATTTTCGAAGATTGGTACTGCGGATGTAGCCAGCGATCCTATGCCGCCAAATGTTGCTGACACCTTTTTAATGTTAAAGCCGTCCGAGCAATGGCCAAACCCATCACTGAGTAAAGACGCGTTAGTGCAGCAAATTCGTCATCGTGTGAATGAGGTACCGGGTAATAACTATGAATTTACCCAGCCTATAGAAATGCGCTTTAACGAGTTAATTGCTGGTGTGCGTGCCGATGTAGCGCTGCGTATTTACGGTGACGATTTAGCCATACTTAAGCAGTTTGGCGAAAAAGCCACTGGTTTAATGCGAAATATTACCGGTGCTACTGATGTTCGTTTAGAACAAATACAGGGGCTGCCTACACTTTCTGTTACTCCAGTGCGAGACCACATGGCGTTATTAGGATTAACTGTAAACGACATTCAACAAACGCTTGCCGCTGCTGTTGGTGGGGTGCAAACAGGGCTAATTTATGAGGGTGATAAGCGCTTTTCGTTATTAGTACGCTTAGATAAGCGTTGGTCTGATGATGTCTCTGTGCTTGCGCGTTTACCTATTGCATTACCTCAAAGTAGTAACCCTGAGCTTGCATTTGTACCGCTTGGAGAAGTGGCTACAATCAGTATTGAAAAAGGCCCTAATCAAATAAATCGCGAAAGCGGCAAGCGCAATGTGGTAGTAACAGCGAATGTAACAGGACGCGATTTAGCCAGCTTTGTAAGAGATGCCCAAGCGACTATGAACGCACAACTTAACCTACCCAGCGGTTATTGGCTTGAATACGGCGGTACGTTTGAGCAATTACAATCGGCGAGTAAGCGTTTGTCGTTGGTAGTGCCTGTGACTTTATTGCTTATTTTTGGCTTACTTTATAGTGCTTTTGGATCGCTGCGTGATTCACTTATTATATTCAGTGGTGTACCACTGGCACTGACCGGTGGGGTATTGGCATTATTGCTACGAGATATGCCGCTTTCTATTTCAGCGGGTGTGGGGTTTATTGCGCTAAGTGGGGTTGCGGTATTAAACGGTGTAGTGATGTTGTCGTTCATTAAGCAATTACGAAATGAGGGGTTAAGCTTATATTATGCAATACATAGCGGGGCACTACAGCGATTACGCCCAGTGCTAATGACCGCGCTTGTGGCTAGTTTAGGCTTTATACCTATGGCGCTAAATACCGGTACCGGCGCTGAAATACAACGGCCTTTGGCAACCGTGGTGGTAGGTGGAATTATGTCATCCACTTTGCTCACATTGTTAATTTTACCAGCACTTTATAAATTAGTGCATGCAAAATTTAAAAAGCAGCAAACAGCCTAAATTAGGTAATAACGTAAAAAGCAGCTGAAGTGTCAGCTGCTTTTTTGTTAAGTAAGGAGTTGCTTAGTTATATTGAAATAGGCTATCCCAGCGCTCATCTAATATGGCTTTTGCGCGCTCTAGATTTACCGCGTTATATAGGGTGTTTGTGCAAGTTACTAAATGCATACGTTCAAGCTTTTCAAGCGCGTCGCTAATTTCAAAATCTAGCTCGCATTGGTACTTGCTTTTAAACCACGTCTCTATCTGCTCATCAAGTGCGTGAGCACTTAAGCCATTTTTAGATTTTAGTAAAAACGTGTAGGCCAGTAGGGCTTCTTTTATGTCTTCTTCTTCGGCGGCGTCTATTAGTGTATGAAAAACACCGGCGTTGTTATCTAGGTTTTTAAAGTACAGATTATCGCTCAGCGCTTTCATAAATTTAATTTTACGGTTTTTAAATTTACTCCACTCTTTAAATACAAAACTGCCAAATACACCAATACCAATGGCTAACGTAATAAAGTGCTGCTGAGTCATGGTAACGACTTTATCACTAAACCCTCCCTAAAATGTAAACAAAGCAAACAGTAGAAGTAATGAGGCGCCCAGTTTGGTAACTAACACCACCGCACCGCCAATAAGTGCTGACGAGCCAATAATCACTTTATCAATAGGACGCATCCGTACTTCGCTATTAGGGAATAGCATTTCTAAGTCAGCTTTTGGCACATTTTGAAATAGTTTTACTATGGTTGAGCTGGGCTCAAACCCCATAGGTAGTTTATTTTTTGATTCAAAATAGGCTTTATCTTTAAAACGGATAAATACTGCTACGCGATCGTAGTTGGTAAAATGCAGTGGCTTTTTACGTAACCCCCAAAAGCTGGTTATGGTTTCGGTTAGTTGCGATTCGCCTCTGCGATAAAAAACCACTTCTTCAAAATCCTCAAACTCTACCTCAAGGCGAACTTTAAAAAGCGATTCTTCGTTTAATGCATCTTGTAAGTCTTGATGGGTGATCACTTCAAAATTAGCCGCATTTAATACGTTGGCGAAATCTTTAGCAAAATCGCGTTGGCACAGAGCTTTTTGCTCATCAGTCACGCTGTTTATTAAACGAGTATCGCTATTTGGGTCAAAAGGCGCGTAATTGTTTTTTAATGACTCAAGTGTGCCATGGTACTGAAAGTGAATTAAGCTGGCTAAAAGTTCACAAAGCTGCTTAAAAGAAGTTTGTTGGTCTTTGGTAAGCTCTTTGGCGCACATTGTAATGATGTCGTGTTTTCTAAAAGGAATGTAGCGAGCAGTTTGCATATTGTGAAAATTTTAAAAGTATAATGGTATATAAAGATAATAAAGCAGTCTTTTACTGATTACTATGTTGACTGTATTTCTTCAGGTAGCATTAACCTAATTATGAGATGATTTAATCACTTACCTAATTGCTAACAGGACGTTTATGGCTATACAAAAAAAGCTCAAGCAAAAAACACGTCAGTTTATTGAGTCTAAAAATATGCTGGGTGGGATTACTATCGCCTCATTTTTAGAATCCACCATAGTGCCCATTCCACTCGAGGCGGTGCTGGTACCGCTTATGCAAGCAAGGCGGGAAAAGCTTTGGCAAATTGCCCTAATGGCAACACTAGGCTGTATTGTAGGTGCGTTATTTGGCTATGCTTTAGGCTATTACTTATTTGATATCATTGGCGATTGGGTTATCAACACATTCTCAAGCCCTGAGCAGTTTGAAAACGTAAAACAAAAAATGCAGGCACAAGGATTTTGGTTTGTGTTAAGCCTAGGTATCGTTCCTATTCCGTTTCAAATTGCGATGCTGGCCGCTGGTGCAACTAAGTATTCGCTGGCACTGTTTTTAGTGGCATCTGCGATTGCGCGCTCTATACGCTATTTTGGTTTGGCAATCGTGGTGTATTATGCGGGCAATCAAGCTGAGCGACTTATCAGCAAGCACAAAACTAAGACCATGATTGGATTAACTATTTTAATTGCTATTGGCTGGATAATTAGTACGCAAATATAAATAAAGCAGTTTAAGTTTATGGTATAGTTTTTATTAACAATAATAAATTTAAACACAGCCCATGATGAATCCGGAAAAAGTGAGCCTCAAGCTCAGCCGCTTTGTAAAAATTACCAGATTAAACAAGCTGTTAATTTTAGCTATGCTGGCGTTTATTATCGCTTTCTCAATTTTTTCGTTGATGTACTTTCCCCGATTAGACATAGCCCAAAACCTCTATGGCTTTACCACTGACTTTATTAATTTAGTGGTGATTTTTGCTATTTTTTTGTAGTGCAATGTTCACGGTTAGCTAAAAAAGCGTATTTATATGTCAGTATCGGTTTAATGCTATGGATTGTAGGCTCTACTGCCGATGTGCTCGATGAAGTAATACGTCAGCCTTTTTGGATAAGCAATTACGTAGAAGACTTATGTCGCACATTAGGTATGCTAATTACCGCTTATGGTTTATTTAAAACTATGCACTTTATGCAGCGAATGCACAACCGGTTAGCGCAAGAGTTTATTATGGATGATTTAACCAAAGTGTATAACCGTCGCTGCTTTTATCAGCATGTGAAGGAGGTTGTTAATAATCCTTACACTGTTTTAATTATAGATCTCGACCACTTTAAACGTATTAATGACGATTATGGCCACGATGTGGGCGATAAGGTGCTTAAACAGTTTGCTGATAAAGTGAACCGTCTTCTTAAAGATGAAAATATTTTTGCTCGTATAGGTGGTGAGGAGTTTGCCGCTTACCTGCCTAGTTATGAGCTTGATGAAGTACTTAACTTTTCGCAGACTATTCTAGAGACGGCTCGTACTATTACAGTACAAAATCAGCGTTCTTTAACGGTTAGTATAGGTATTGCGCACCGTAGTAGCGAACAGACCTTTGACAATGTAATGAAACGTGCAGATCAGGCATTATACCGAGCCAAAAAAGCAGGCCGTGATCGCCTTGAGGTTGCTTAAACATAGTAATTTTATAAAATAGATTTCGCTCATGCTGTTTTTGGGGACTTGTGTTGCGAGATAAAAAAGGGACTGTATGGATGAGTTAATCGGATTAGCAATTATTGTATCTATTGCGATTGTTGCAGGGGCTATTTGTGGATTAGTGGCCTTAGTGCAATTAAACACCCTTAAACAAGAGGTTGCAGTATTAAAACTAAAACTATTACAGTTCGAGTTAAGCTCAAATGCAGCAAAAAATGAAAAATCCTCCGCTGACCCTCAAGTAGATAACGCAATACCTCTAAACCGCTCAGACATTCCTGCCTCTGATTATAAACCTGCGAGCATTAAACATACGCCACTACCTAAAGTAGCAATTAAAAAGCCATCGAGTATTGAACTGCTTTTTAAACAATTACGTGCAGGCTTTGAACAAAACTGGATGACTTGGATTGGTGCTATTGCTTTGGCTTTAGGTGGCGTGTTTTTAGCCAAGTACAGTTTAGAGGCGGGGCTACTTTCACCTGCGATGAGGCTCAGTGCCGGTGGATTATTTGGCATTGGCTTAATCGCAGCAGCGTATTATTTACATTATAAACGTATCGTTTTTGAAGGCTTTAATAATTACATTCCTGCAGCCTTTGCCAGTGGCGGCTTTATGACTTGCTTTGCCTTAATGTTTTTGGCCTATAACAGCTTTACCATGCTAAGTGCTGAGTGGGCATTTATTGGCTTAGCAGTGATTGCTCTTTGCGCCAGTGCAATGGCGATTAAGTTAGGTCCTTTACTTGCTGTAATTGGCATTATAGGCGCATACAGTGTTCCTATTTGGGTAAATACGGGCAGTGGTCAGTTATTTTCTTTACTTATTTATGTTGCCCTTGTGAGTGTTGCCGCAGCGGTTGTGGCACATAAAGTACAGCGAGTGTGGTTGTGGTATTTACTGTGGGTAGGGCATATAGGCTGGTACTTGGTCGGACTCACTCTATTTAACTATGACACAGTGTGGTTAATAGGCGCTTATGCGTTACTAAGTATTTTAGGCTTAATCGCTATTGCACGCTTAGGCTTGGGCTTTAATACCCTTGAAGTGCGCCCGCACAGCTTCAAACGATTAGTTAACTTATTTCCAGATCACGGATTATTACTGGCCTTTATGGCGCCTTTAATGATTGCCATGCTATTGAGTTTGTTTAATTTACAATGGCAAATCGTGGCGTTGTTAAGCATCGCTTTGTTACTATTTTTAGTGTTAAAAAATAGCCGTTGGGATGCATGGCAAGGGGTTTCTTTAGTGATTGCGCTGTTACTAGTGATCAGTGCTAAACAAACTTATGCCTTTGATGATGCGTTATTTATTTTTAAAAACGAATATGGGCTAGGCTTATTACTTGCTCTGGGGTTAAGTGGCTATGGACTCTATTTTGGTAATAAATACCCAAAACGATTAGCTTTTCATTTGCTTGCTTCATTAAGCGTGTTTGCATTAGTTGGCACTTTGTATGCGATTATCCCAAATACGGCTTTAGCAACCGCTTATCCACTTTGGGCGGTATTGTTATGTTTAATGAGTGCGGTGTTAATTAAATTTACGCAAAATAATACAACCTTATGGCAGCGTTTTAGTTATTGGGTGGGAGCAAACGCCAATATCACTTTAGCAATTACAATGTTACTGAGTGATAGCGGCCTTACCATTGCACTGGCTGTTCAAGTATTACTGCTGAGCTTATTGATAAAAAAATACAATGTGGCTATGCCACACTGGCCAATAAAAGCCCTTGTGGCAGCATTACTTTTACGCCTTACCTTATCGCCGTGGACGCCTAGTTATGATGAACTAAGCATATTTGGTTTGCATTGGAGCTTAGTTGTTTACCCGCTGTGTATAGGGTTATTTTTTGCAGCGGCTAAATGTTTTAATACTTCAAAACTAAAAATATGGCTTGAAGGAGCAGCACTGCATTGTTTAGCGTTATTTGTGACAACCGAGACCAGTTATCAACTGGTAGGGCACTACCCTCAGCTGTTTTCTTTAAGTTTTTATGAGCAAGTTTTGCTCAGTTGTAACTTGCTTGCTTTAGGCTGCGTTTATTTATATCGGGCGCAAAGTGCTGGGCAGCTGGGTAAGTTATACCGCACTGCAGGTTTGATTTTATCAGCGTTAGCTGGCTTATTGTTAATTAAAACAACGTTAGATGATAATCCGTTATTAATGCGTCTTTATGTTGGTGAAACGCCAATATTTAACTGGGTGATTTTAATTTGGTTGGTACCAAGCCTACTGGCGTTATGGTTAGCGAGTTTAGTTAAATCGTTAAATGCTAAATTGAGTCAAATTACACTCGGAGTGTCTGGTTTATTAGCCCTGTTAGCTATCAATACCTTGATCCGCCAATATTGGCAAGGTGGCTTCATTTATCTTGATAAAGCAACCAGTGACGCCGAACTATATAGCTATTCGGTTATTTGGTTGTTACTCGGCGCACTGGTCGTGATAGCCGGGCATTTAAAACAGCAACGGTTACTGCAAAATGTTGGTCTTGGTATTCTTGGCGCTGTAATTGTTAAGGTATTTTTAATTGATATGGCAAACTTAACGGGACTTCTAAAAGCATTATCGTTTATTGGCTTAGGGCTGTCGCTGGTAGGGCTAAGTTGGTTGTTCCAAAAACTCAGAAAGCGCAGTCATAGTTAAGTTTAAGCCCAGTACTTACTGGGCTTAAACTCTTATTAATCGTCAAGTACTGTGATTCAGCAGTGCTTTAAGTTTGCCTGGTTTTACTGGCTTACTCAGGTAATGAATATTTTCGGCTTTGGTGGTTTGTTTTAGCTCGGTGTCACGCACAGCGGTAATTAAAATAGCCGGAATATCGCTTTGCCAAATCTCGCGTAGCGCTTTAATTAATGTAATCCCATCCCAATCATTACCTAATTGATAGTCCATTAAAATAACATCAGGTGCTCTCTGTTCTTTTGCATAAGTTAACACCGCGTCTACTTTATCGAATAGGGTGTAATTTGCCTGCCAGCGCTTCATTAGGCTGGCCATGGCGGCAAGGTTTTCAGGATCGTCGTCAACGGCAATAATATTTATCGCGGCGCGGTTGTCGACTATATTTTGACTGGTTTGTTTTTGCTGTACTAATTGCGTATCACCATAAGGCACTTCAATGCTAAATCGGCTGCCTTTATTAGGTAATGAAACCACATCAATCGGCAGGCTCAATAAATCAGCCATACGTTTAACCACCCCTAAACCTAAGCCAACGCCTTTATTATCGCCCGCTTCAATTCGGTAAAAGTCGTTAAATATTTTTGCTTGTTCAATATCGCTAATGCCAGGGCCGGTATCCCATACTTCAATCCGTAAACTGTGTTTTCTGTTTCTGCAGGCAATTAACACTCGGCCATTTTCGGTGTATTTAATTGCATTAGACAGCAAGTTTTGTAGTATTCGACGCAAGTAAGTAATGTCGCTGTGTACTATTTGTTTATTTGAACGCACTTTAAATGAAAGCCCTTTATCGCTCGATAAAATCGCATATTCGCTTTTAAGGGGGTCTAAAATATCATCAATGCAAAAGTGACGAGGATTTGGGGTCATCGCCCCTTGCTCTAGCTTGGCAATTTCTAATAAAGCCGACATTAAATGCACGGTGGAATCGAGGCTATCACCTAGCTTATTAAAGTTATTTTTATTGGTGCTATCTAACTGAGTTTCATCAATGGCGGCGAGATATAATCGTGCCGCATTGAGCGGCTGTAAAATATCATGGCTAGCCAGTGCTAAAAAGCGGGTTTTACTATCATTCGCCTGTTCTGCTTCGCGTTTGGCTAAAGTAAGTGCTTGCTCTGTTTGTACGCGACTATCGATTTGTGCTTGCAGGTTACTATTAATGGTTTGCACCTCTTGGGTACGCGCTTCAATACGGTTTTCTAAGTCCATATTGATTTCTTCGAGCGCATTTTGCGTACTAATATGATTGGTAATATCAGAAAAGCTTGTTACAAACCCCCCATCAGGCAATGGGTTGCCTATCATTTCGTAAACTTGGCCATTACGACGATGGCGAATAAAGTGATGTGAACTGCCATTTTTTAAATGCTGAACACGCTTATCAACATGGCGCTCGATTTCACCGGGGCCGCATTCACCGCGCTCTGCGTTATAACGGATTATTTCTTCAATTGGCTGGCCAACTTGTAAAAAACCTTCAGGGTAATTAAACATTTCGCTGTAGCGCTTATTCCAAGCAACGAGGTTGAGATCTTTATCTACCACAGAGAGTCCGTGGCTTAAGTTTTCTAGTGAAGTAAATAATAAGTTTTGATTAAACTGCAGTGCCTGTGTGGTTTCATCAAAAAAGTTTACTACTTCTTCAAACGCCATGCGTTTCCCAGATGATACTGTATGAATAAGTGCTTGCGCAGAGGAAGCACCCAATACACCAGTTAGTGCGCGTTCGCAGTAGGCAATAAAATCAGCGCGAGGGTGTGCGTTGTTGTCGTTTAAATCATGATGAAGTGCGTAATGCGATAAAATTTGTTGGCTACGCTGAATGCCTAAAAAGGTTTGCAGTAAAATTTTAAAGTCGTATACCGTGGCTTTTACGTTTTTATTTAAGCGACGAGATAAAATGGCCTGATCTTTGGGATTAACAAATGCTGCCGCTTGAATTTTATCAATTAAGCGCTCTTCAGCTCCCAAGGAAAAGCTAATATAACAGCCAATATTAGCAAACAACGCAATTAAGGTGCCTCTAGTTATAAGCGTTTGCTGTAGCTCACTGTCTAGTGGGTTAGGGGCTTCTAAAATAGGTAGCATCAAAAATAGCACCCAACAAATGACTCCTGCGAGTAGCCCGGCATAAACACCATAAGCATGGCCTTTTCGCCAATATAACCCACCCACAATAGCAGGCAATAATTGCGACACCAATGAGAAAGCCACTAACCCCATACTGGCCAGCGCACTGCCACTACCAAACCATTGCTGATAGAAGTAGGCTAAAATAAGCACCCCAGCAATGGTAAAGCGGCGCACCAATAAAATGCGGGATTTATAGCTGCTGGTGATTAAATTACGTTTAAATTTACGACGCAACATTAAGGGTAGCACCACGTCGTTGGAGATCATGGTGCTTAGCGTAAGCGTTGCAACAACAATCATGGCTGTGGCAGCAGAAAGCCCACCTATAAACACAAAGGTGGTTAAAAAAGCGTTATCGTGCAGCATAGGCAGTGCCAGTACAAAGCTGTCAGGTGATAAACTACGACCAATTTCTGGATGAATAGCAGCGGTGGCTATAGGTAAAATCATTGCAGCGGTCAATAACAAGTACAATGGAAAAGCCCAGCGAGCAGTAAATAAATGGCGCTTATCTTGGTTATCAACCACGGTGACATGAAATTGCCGTGGCAAACAAATAATAGCGGCCGCCGCCATCAGCGACTGACCTACAAAGTTAAAGCTAAAAAAGTCAAACTGCGCCCAATGCAGCCAAATTGACTCGGCGACTTGGCCAGAACTTTCTGCGGGTAAATTAAATAAGCTATATATTGCAAGCCCTGCTACAGCAGCCAGAGCAAACAGCTTTATTAGCGACTCAAACGCAACAGCGAGCATTAAACCTGAACGGTATTCGGTTACATCAACTTTGCGCGTACCAAAAAATATAGCAAATAGCGCCATCATTAACGTGGCCGATAGCGCTAAAATATCCCCTGATATCTGATTGCTGTTTTGTAGGAGTAAAAAGCTAGAGCTGAGTGCTTTTAATTGCAATGCAATGTACGGAATGGTGGCCAATAAGGCGATTATTGTCACCATAATGGCGGTGGTTTGACGCTTACCATAGCGGGCTGAAATAAAGTCGGCAATAGTGGTGATATTTTGTTTTTTACTCACCAGTACCAGTTTACGTAAAAAGCCTTGACCGAAAAAAAACAATAAAGCGGGTCCTAATAAAATAGGCAAAAAGCTCCAACTACTAGTAGCAGCGGTACCTACCGAGCCATAGTAAGTCCACGAAGTACAATAAATTCCCAATGCAAATGAATACACAAATGGGTGATGACTAATGCGCTTGGCAAGTGGGGTGGTCTTATCACCCCAATTTGCCAGCCAAAACAGCACGCCTATGTAGCCAAAGGCAACAATGAGTAGTACAGCTGTCATGTTTATTTAACCTCGTAGAGTGTTTTTATAATTTGTCATAACTATACCCAAACTATTTCAAGATGCGAGCGCCAGTTGGAGTTTGCTTATTAACAATACCTAGCTGCAAATAAAGTAGGGGGTATACATTTTGTTTATGTTATCTATAAATAAAATAAAGCTATGATAATTAAGGGTTAATTTGTTTTTGTCTATTTGGTTAGACTAATGTCTTATTCCCACGGTTTGTTTTAATTTGGCTAAAAACTTGAGCAATAAAAATCTATTAAGCTACTGAAATTTAAGTGGTTCATGAGTTGTTTATTAATTGATCATGCGCAGTTTACGAAAACGTTAATATGTTGTTACGACTATTGTCGCAATTCAATATTTGAATTGCATTGCTAAATTGATTAACGAATATAAAAAACCACCCATCGTAATCTTGCGATGTTTAAAGGGGAAAATAAAAATGGCTTTTAAAAATGAAGAACAAGCAAAAGCTTATTGGGCAGAAAACATTTCATTACTGTTTAAGTTATTAGCGGTATGGTTTGTGGTCTCTTTTGGCTTTGGCATATTACTTGTAGATGTACTAAATGAAGTACGTTTTTTTGGGTTTAAACTTGGCTTCTGGTTCGCCCAGCAAGGCGCGATTTATACCTTTGTAGCTTTGATTTTTGTGTACGTTTTCAAAATGAATACGTTAGATAAAAAATATGGCGTAGACGAATAGGAGCTAAGCAATGGATGTTCAAATACTCACTTTTATAATCGTCGGTTTAAGCTTTGCGCTTTATATCGGCATTGCAATCTGGGCTCGTGCAGGGTCAACAAATGAATTCTATGTTGCCGGTGGTGGTGTACCTCCACTAGCCAATGGTATGGCAACTGCTGCGGATTGGATGAGTGCTGCGTCATTTATTTCAATGGCTGGTATTATTTCGTTTGCGGGTTACGACGGAAGTGTTTACTTAATGGGGTGGACCGGTGGTTATGTACTACTGGCTATGTGTTTAGCGCCTTACTTACGTAAATTCGGCAAGTTTACCGTGCCAGATTTTATCGGTGACCGTTACTACTCACGTACTGCGCGTTTAGTGGCTATTTTATGTGCCATCTTTATTTGTTTTACTTACATTGCGGGTCAAATGCGTGGTGTGGGTGTGGTGTTCTCGCGTTTCTTAGAAGTTGAAATTGAAACCGGCGTTTACATCGGCATGATAATTGTTTTCTTTTATGCTGTACTTGGTGGCATGAAAGGCATTACTTACACGCAAGTTGCGCAGTACTGTGTACTGGTATTTGCTTATTTAGTACCGGCTATTTTCATCTCGATGATGGCAACCGGTCACTTTTTTCCACAAACAGGGTTTGGTGCCACGCTAAGTGATGGTTCAGGCATGTATGTATTGGATAAATTAGATGGTTTAAGTACTGAGTTGGGCTTTGGGCAATACACTGAAGGCTCGAAGAGCATGATTGATGTATTTGCAATCACAGGTGCTCTTATGGTGGGTACTGCTGGTTTACCACATGTAATTGTTCGTTTTTTCACTGTACCTCGCGTAAAGGACACACGTATTTCAGCGGCGTGGACACTGGTATTTATTGCTATTGTTTACACAACAGCACCCGCAGTAGCTTCGTTTGCCCGTGTAAACATGATTGACACCATTAATGGTAAAGACGGTAGCGGCACAGCGTATGCAGATGCGCCTGCATGGATCAAAAACTGGGAACGTACGGGCCTAATCACCTTTAATGATAAAAATGGTGACGGCAAAATGTTTTACACATCAGGTAAAATCACTGACCCTAATAGCGCGAACGAAGTAAACGTTGACCGCGATATTATGGTACTAGCGAACCCTGAAATTGCCGACTTACCAGCATGGGTTATTGCACTCGTTGCTGCTGGTGGTATTGCCGCGGCACTATCGACTACAGCGGGCTTACTATTGGTTATTTCAACCTCAGTATCGCACGATTTACTTAAACGGACACTCAAACCGGATATAACCGACAAGCAAGAATTACTTGCAGCGAGGTTGGCAGCGATGATTGCTATTGTAATATCCGCTTACTTTGGGATTAACCCGCCAGGATTTGTGGCCTCGGTTGTTGCCTTTGCCTTCGGCTTAGCGGCGGCGAGCTTCTTCCCTGCAATTATTATGGGTATTTTCTCTAAATCAATGAATAAACATGGTGCAATTGCAGGCATGGTAACGGGTATCACCTTTACTGCTGCATACATCATCTACTTCAAGTTTGTGAGTCCAGAGCTTAATAGCCCAGAAAATTGGTTCTTAGGTATTTCACCTGAAGGGATTGGTTTAGTAGGCATGATCATTAACTTTGCAGTAGCTGCAGGTGTTATGAAAATGACTCAACCGACACCAGTTGAAATTCAAGAAATGGTTGAAGGTATTCGTAATCCTAAAGGGTCTAGTGAAGCGCATGCTCACTAATCCATATATCTAATGATATAACGCATCAAAGCCCGACTTAAGTCGGGCTTTTTATTTGTTTAAATAATGACTACATTAAATAACTATATTTCAGGTTAAGTCGCTTTTTTATTGAGGATGATTTATGAGTAGTGAGCAACAGGAAGTCGCGCAGTTTATTAACAAGCAAGCACCATTTTCAATGTTACAGGACAGCGCCTGCAGTTATTTTGTTAACCATCTCGATAGTATTTATTTGACCCGAGAAAACCAAACGCAATGGCTTAACAGTGAACAGCCTAAATTATTTTTAATTCGTTCCGGGTTATACGATTTAGTGGATGCTCAAGGCGATACGGTAACGCGTTTAACTCAAGGTGATTACTTTGGTTATCCCTCGTTACTGACGGGAGATTCAATACAAAACAGTTTAGAAGTACAAAAAGAGGGCATTGTCTATATGCTCGACCAAACGGATTTTGATTACTTACGTCGAGAATATAAAGCATTCGAGCAATACTTTGTTCGTGCTCATGCTAATCGATTGCTGTCATCACATTATAAAAGTAATAACGACAGCTGGTCTGAGCGTAAAATATCAGAGATCATGACTCGCAAAGCGATTACGCTGCCCCCCGATGCCAGCATCCGTCATAGTGCTAAAAAAATGCAAGAGCATGGGATTTCATCAATGATGATCACCGAAAATTCGCATCTTGTTGGAGTAGTTACAGATCGGGATTTACGTAACCGAGTGCTTGCTGATGAGGTGGACCCCGCGCAAGCTATCAATAGTATTATGACCAATAAGCCTAAGTTTATATTTGAAAATAACCGCGTATTTTCAGCGCTGCACTTAATGCTTAAGCATAATATTCATCATTTACCTGTGCTTGACGAAAACCACAAACCGCTAGGAATGATCACCAGTACAGACTTACTACGCCAACAAAAAAGCGACCCAGTGCAGCTAATTGGTCGTATTTACAAGGCCCATAATGTGGCTGATTTAAAACGTTACGCGAAAGAAATTCCTGAGTTATTAAAAGGTTTTTCAAATAATATTGATGATATTTCGCTGATCGGAAAGTTACTCAGTGGTTTAACCGATGCGTTGACCTCGCGGCTAATTTTTTTATTTCAACAACACCATGGCGCCGCGCCAACCAGTTTTAGTTTTATTTGTTTTGGCTCTCAAGCGCGCGAAGAGCAAACACTGCATTCAGATCAAGATAATGGCTTGTTATTACCTGATGGTCTAAACGATGAACAGCACGCATATTTTAAACAGATGGGCGAATTTGTTTGTGAAAACTTAGTTGAGTGCGGCATTCGTCGTTGCCCTGGTAACATAATGGCTAGCAGTGATGCGTGTCGAATGAGTGTTAGTGATTGGGGGGCGAAGTTTTTAAAGTGGATCACCAGTCCCACACCCCAGGCAATGCTCAACTGTAAAATATTTTTTGATCTGCGTTTTATTGAAGGCTCAACCACACTCTATAGCCAGTTTTGTGAAGAGTTGACCCATATTTCTCGCAACGATCTTTTTTATGCGGCAATGGCCAGCGATGTTAACGCTAACAGTGCGCCGATTGGTTTATTCAATAACTTTAAAACCGAAAAAACAGAGCAACACCATAAGTACATCGATCTTAAAAAGCGCGGGGTGGTGATCATTAACGATCTGGCAAGGCTGTATGCATTAAAAGTAGGCATCCGCCGTGCTAACACCCAAGAGCGGTTGGATGCTTTATTAAAGTATTCATTGTTAAGCAAAGAAGATATTTATAATTTAAAAGATTGTTGGCGATTTTTAACTCAACTTAGGTTGCGTACACAAATAAACGAAGAGGGGTTACCCAGCAATTGTATAAACCCAGATAAGCTCAATTCGTTAGAGCGTCATCAGCTTAAAGAAGCGTTTTACCTAGTAAAACAAGCGCAGCAAGGCGCGGCGTTTAAATTTGCGCGTGGGAGTTTGTAACAACAATGGTTAAGCAGCTTATTACTCGTTATTTAAAGCGCCGCCATTTGCTTGCGCAAAGTGCTTTAAAGCAACGTTATTTAGTGATTGATTTGGAATTAACAGGGCTTGATCCTAAACAACATGAAATTGTCTCGGTTGCTTGGGTACTGATTGATAACGAATGTATCAAAAACAGTCAGTCGCAGCATTTGGTTAATAAAGAGGTGAAAAGTTTAGAGCAGAGCCCCGTTTTTCATGGCATTAGTACTGACTCGGTGGCACAAGGGCAAAGTCTACAAAGCATTTTAACGTCTTTAAGCGCTCACTTTAGTGACTGTATTTTAGTATTTCATAATGCCATGCTCGACTGGGGCTTTTTAAAGTTAGCACTAAAAAATGCAGGGATCATCCAGCGGCCTAAGCTGATCATCGATACCTTACAAATAGAAAAAAAGCGCTTACTGCAACACGCAAGCGATATCAAATTAGATGATTTAACCTTAAATGAATGCCGTAATCGCTACGATTTACCAAGCTATCATTGCCATCATGCGCTTACCGATGCACAAGCCACTGCTGAGCTGTTATTAGCCCAATGCCATCAAATAGGCGCCGGTAAAGAACTTAAAGTAGGCGATCTAATGTAGGTTGGTTAAGGACAGCGAAACCCAACTATAAGAAACCCAACTATAAAGTATGCACTAAGCTTAATTGCATGCAGTTTACTTTTATTCTTGTTTGTATAATTATGGGAACGCGTATTTTATTAAAAATTCAAGGAACGAATATGAAATTCATCACCGCTATTTTTATTACCTTATTCCCTCTTATTACTTTTGCTAATTCAAGCGTGCCAACTAATCGTCATATTTCTGTACATGGCACAGCTGAGGTATTAGTTGAGCCAGATATGGCTCAAATTATATTTGAAGTAAAAAGCATTGAAGATACATTACTTGAAGCTAAACGTGACCTTGATGGCCGAGTTAGCGTGTTACTTGAAGAATTAGATAAGTATGATTTTGGACAAGGCGATGTTCATATATCGGGTTTAAAAAGCAAGATATACACTAAGGTTGGTACAGAATCTGGGATTGCTTTAAGCGATAATTATTTAGCTCTGAAAACAGTTAAAGTCACATTGAAAGATATTAAAAAAGTCGATGAATTTATTGATTTTGCTCAACGCTTACAAATAGACAATATCAAAAAAATTAATGGTTTATCCTCCAAGGCCACGCAGTTAGAGGCAGAGGCAACACAACTAGCAATTGATAACGCAAAAGCGAAGGGAAATAAGCTCGCTCAGTCTTTTGGTGCTGAACTTGGCAACGTTTATAGTATTAGTGCAAATTCCAGTAGCTCAGATTACGACGCGAGCGGTGTTAAGCACATTGTTTTATCTAGCCACAGAAATAGCATGGCTGCTAGAAATAACGAGAACCCATTTAAGCAGCAATATTTAGGTGCAAGAATAAGCGTTAAAGCATCAATAAACGTGGTGTTTGATTTAAAACTAAAATAGCAAATATCGCGAAGCCGAGTTAAAAGTAAAAGCGCATTGTGTGTTGATTATGACGTTAATTTAAAGTTTCTAATGCTTGGCTCTTATAATCACAGGCAAGGTCGATTACAATACCGCCATCTAAAAGGCGACGCTGCCTTTCTCTGTACGTAACTAGAGTGGATTTTATATTTCATGACAATCAAACTTGCAATTAATGGTTTTGGTCGTATTGGTCGAAATATTGTCCGTGCACTATACGAATCAGGCTTAAGCGACGAGATCAAAATTGTTGCAATTAACGAACTAGCCGACCCTGAAGCTATTGCCCATTTGTTAAAATACGACACCTCTCATGGTCGTTTTGCTTTTCCAGTTAAACTAGGTGAAGACACTATCAGCGTTGCTGATGACACCATTGCGTTATTTTGTGAACAAAATCCAGTTGAATTACCGTGGCAAACGTTAGATGTTGATGTGGTGCTTGAATGTACGGGGGTTTACCACTCACGTGAGCACGCACAGTTACATTTGACTGCGGGCGCAAAAAAGGTGCTGTTTTCACATCCTGCGGATAATGATGTTGATGCCACTATTGTTTACGGTATTAATGACGATGAGCTTAAAAGCGAGCATACTATTGTCTCTAATGGCTCGTGTACAACTAACTGCGTCGTTCCTGTTATTAAAGTACTCGATGATGCCTTTGGCATTGAATCAGGTGCTATTACGACCATTCATGCGTCAATGAACGATCAGCAAGTAATTGATGCGTATCATCATGATTTACGCCGTACACGTGCCGCCAGCCAGTCTATTATTCCTGTAGATACAAAATTAGCCCGTGGTATAGACCGTATTTTACCTAAATTTAAAGGTCGCTTTGAGGCCATTGCGGTCCGTGTACCGACCATTAATGTGACGGCGATGGATTTAAGTGTCACGGTTAATGCAGATGTAGATTTAAGTGCGGTTAATAATGCCCTTAAAGCACAAGCTAAAGACCGCCTTGAAGGTATTTTGAGTTACACCGAAGAGCCATTGGTATCGGTTGATTTTAACCACGATCCCCATTCTTGTATTATAGATGGCACACAGACACGTGTTAGTCATAAACGACTGATAAAGTTATTAGTTTGGTGTGATAACGAGTGGGGATTTGCGAATCGCATGCTTGATACCGCGCGTGCTATGATGGCATTTAAGTAATATTTAAAACGTATTTATTGGTTTAGTATCGTTAACTAAGGAGATGTTCATGTCGGTCATAAAAATGGCAGATTTAGATTTAAACGGCAAGCGTGTATTAATTCGTGAAGATTTAAATGTACCCGTTAAAGCAGGTAAAGTGACGTCAGACGCACGTATTCGTGCTGCGTTACCTACTATCAAACTAGCGTTAGAGAAAGGCGCGAAAGTGATGGTTATGTCACACCTTGGTCGTCCTACGGAAGGGCAATACGAAGACGAGTTTTCATTGGCTCCGGTTGTCGATTACTTAAATGATGCACTTGAGCAAACAGTTCGCCTAGAAAAAGATTACCTAAACGGCGTTGATGTTGCAGATAACGAAGTGGTTGTTTTTGAAAACGTGCGTTTTAATAAAGGCGAGAAAAAAGACGACGAAACCTTATCAAAGCAATTAGCTGCATTATGTGACGTGTACGTAATGGATGCTTTTGGTACTGCGCATCGCGCACAAGCATCAACGCATGGTGTAGGTTTATTTGCTGATGTAGCGTGTGCCGGTCCATTATTATCAGCTGAACTTGAAGCGCTAGGCAAAGCACTTGATAACCCAGCACGCCCGCTCGTGGCGATTGTGGGTGGCTCTAAAGTGTCAACTAAGTTAACCGTACTTGATTCGTTATCTAAAATTGTTGACCAGCTTGTTACCGGTGGCGGTATTGCTAATACCTTTATTGCAGCTGCAGGTTATCCTGTAGGTAAGTCACTTTTTGAGGCTGACTTAATGGACGAAGCTAATCGCTTATGTGCAGCAGCAAAAGCTAACAATGGTGAAATTCCAGTACCGACTGATGTTGTTGTGGGTAATGAATTCTCAGAATCAGCTGTAGCAACACTTAAAGATGTAAGCGAAGTTACCAGCGACGATATGATTTTTGATATTGGCCCTGATACAGCAAACAAACTTGCAAAAATTATTGCTAATGCGGGCACCGTTGTATGGAATGGCCCAGTCGGTGTTTTTGAATTTGATCAGTTCGGTAATGGTACACGTGCTATTGCAAAAGCGATTGCTGATTCAAGCGCATTTTCTATTGCTGGTGGTGGTGACACCCTAGCGGCAATTGATAAGTATGGCATTAGTGATAAAGTATCGTATATCTCTACAGGTGGTGGTGCGTTCTTAGAGTTTTTAGAAGGCAAAAAACTACCTGCAGTTGCAATGCTAGAATCACGCGCTAAATAATACCTAGGGTATTAGCTAGCCGTAAAGCAGATGTGCTAATCCCACATCTGCTACAATTAACGAGTAAATACCTCTCACTTTTATTTAGTCGTTAATAATATGAATTTTAGGTCATTTGCCTTTTAATTCATGGCGCAGTGATTGCGCCAAACTAACAAATCCGTTCAAACTAGGTAGTAAAATAACTACCGATAAATTGGAGAATACCCAATGGCTTTAATCAGTATGCGACAACTTCTGGATCATGCCGCTGAGCATGGTTACGGTGTACCCGCGTTTAATGTAAATAACCAAGAGCAAATGCGTGCAATTATGGAAGCGGCTGATAAAACAAACAGCCCTGTTATTGTGCAAGGTTCTGCGGGCGCACGTGCGTATGCCGGTGCACCTTTTATTCGTCATATGATTTTAGCGGCAGTTGAAGAATGGCCACATATCCCCGTGGTTATGCATCAGGATCACGGTACATCACCGGGTGTATGTCAGCGTTCAATTCAGTTAGGTTTTTCATCAGTAATGATGGATGGCTCGTTAATGAGCGATGGTAAAACTCCGTCAAGCTACGATTACAACGTTGATGTAACACGTAAAACAGTTGAAATGGCACACGCGTGTGGCGTATCTGTAGAGGGTGAGCTAGGTGTATTAGGTTCACTTGAAACCGGTGAAGCGGGTGAAGAAGACGGCGTTGGCGCTGAGGGTAAACTTACCACAGAGCAAATGCTAACGAATCCAGAAGAAGCGGCAGATTTTGTAAATAAAACCCATGTTGATGCGCTGGCTATTGCCTGTGGTACATCACACGGTGCCTACAAATTTACGCGTCCACCAACCGATGACATTTTAGCGATTGATCGTATTAAAGAAATTCATGCGCGTATTCCAAACACGCACTTAGTAATGCATGGCTCGTCTTCTGTACCACAAGAGTGGTTAGAAGTGATTAACCAATACGGTGGCGAAATTCCTGAAACATACGGTGTGCCAGTTGAGCAAATCGTTGAAGGTATTAAATACGGTGTGCGTAAGGTAAACATTGATACTGACTTACGTTTAGCGTCTACCGGTGCAATCCGTCGTCATTTAGCAATGAACCCGTCTAACTTCGACCCACGTAAGTTTTTAGCTGCTGCAACACAAGCGATGACTGATATTTGTATCGCCCGTTACGAAGCGTTTGGTACTGCGGGTCAAGCAAGTAAAATTAAGCCAATTTCATTGGATGAAATGCACCTTAAATACTTAAGCGGTGAGTTAAACCCAAAAATAAAATAATGAGCCAATAACGGCGATACTCTCGCACTCATTATAAAAAGCCAGTTGCTTACGCACTGGCTTTTTTGATCTGTAAGAGATCAGTATTTTACCTAGTTATTAATTAGGGATCACTCGATTACTAACTTGTCATATCTGGGATCATTACTTTACTAAGTAAAAGGCTTAAAGTGACGTATTTTGTACTTTTAAGTGTCGAACATCATGATTAATGGATAAAAATCACACAGTAAATCATTGGTTTAGCTTTGTTAGTGGGTAAAATAGTGATCCGAAAAGGGATCTGCTTGATAAAACTCTGATCCTTGTATTTAAGATCATAATAAACCTGATCTAAACACTGTTAAGCAGGTGCTAACTTTTATTATTAAGCGTGAAAATTGATGCTAGTTAGTAATTTGATGATCCCATGTTGATACCATAAATAGTGACTTTAATGATTGATTCTTTTTACTGCAAACCGCTTTTTTATTACTGCTCAAGATGATAAAAATATGACAAATTCTATTTTTTGTCACTATTTTGTGTTTTTTTTACACTCATTTTAATTTAGACGTTACACTTTAATAAAAATGTCATACTTAGTCATAATAATGAAACCTACTCAATAGCCTAAGAGATAAATTGGAATGTCACGTAAAGTATTAGTCGTTGATGACGAAGCACCTATCAGGGAAATGTTGGTTTTTGTTTTAGAACAAAATGGCTTTCAAGCCATTGAGGCAGAAGATTATGATTCTGCAATAGCCGCAATGGTTGAACCTTATCCAGATATGGTGTTACTCGATTGGATGCTACCTGGTGGTAGTGGAATTCAAATTGCTAAAAAATTCAAACAAAATGAACACACACGCCAAATCCCTATCATTATGCTGACTGCTCGCGGCGAAGAAGAAGACAAAATACGCGGTTTAGAAGTGGGCGCTGATGATTACGTTACTAAGCCGTTTTCACCTAAAGAGTTAATGGCGCGTATTAAAGCGGTTATTCGCCGAGTAGCACCTACCTCTTTAGAAGAAGCAATTGAAGTGCATGGCCTGCGCTTGGACCCTATTTCGCATCGTGTTACCTCAGGGGGCAGTGAGCTTGATATGGGGCCAACCGAATTTAGACTGTTACACTTTTTTATGACCCATCCAGAGCGTGTTTACAGCCGTGAGCAACTGCTTGATCATGTATGGGGAACGAATGTGTATGTTGAAGACAGAACCGTAGATGTTCATATTCGTCGCTTGCGTAAGGCAATTGCTACGCTTGGACATGACCGCTTAGTACAAACGGTACGCGGAGCTGGTTATCGCTTTTCGAGTAAACTATAGTGTGGTTACAGTTAAGCTTACTTAGTTAAGTAGCAATCTATTAACCTAGTTCAGTCAACTTGTCTGCTAGCGTTTATAAGGTAAAGAGCGTGTATGTATCGAGTTATTAACAAGCAGGCGCTAACAAAGCGGCTGTTTGTCTATTTTATACCTTTACTTTTAATTGGGGTGCTTATTGGTGCCCCATTTTTGATGTTGTTTTTGGGCGCTTTTTCGCTACTTATGTGGCATTACCATCAACTTTATCGATTAAGTGATTGGCTGCATAACCAGCGCAGTTTTAACCCACCAGAAGGTGAAGGGTTGTGGGAGCAAGTATTTGAAGGCATCTATCAGCTGCAACATCGTAATCGTAAAAAGCGTAACGAACTGGCAGAGCTGATACGCCGTTTTCGTGACGGTGCTGAGGCGGTGCCTGATGCTGTTGTTGTATTGCAAAACGATTTATCAATTGTGTGGTGTAATCAACTTGCACTCAAAGTGTTAGGGTTACAATGGCCGGTTGATCATGGTCAGCGTTTAGATAACCTCATTCGCGATCCTAAATTTGCTAAATATATGCGTCGTAAAGAGTTTAGCGATGCTCTGGAGCTTGAAAGTGGCCACAGTGTTGAGCAAGTTCTTGAGTTTAGGGTGATGCCTTATGCCAATACACAGTTGTTGGTAGTGGTACGCGATGTTACTCGCTTAAAGCAACTTGAGCAGATGCGTAAAGACTTTGTAGCAAACGTCTCTCATGAGCTTAGAACCCCTTTAACTGTTGTTACCGGCTACCTTGAAATGCTCGATAGTGATTCACTTCCCCCGCCTGCAATGTGGAATAAAGCACAAACTACTATGCTAGAGCAATGTAAGCGTATGGATAGCTTGGTTAATCAGCTGTTGTCGTTATCGCGCATCGAAGGGGGAAAGCGACACAGTAATGACAAAGCGGTGAATGTGCCACGATTATTAAACTTAATTGAAACAGAAGCGCAATCTATTAATCAAGACAAAGGCCATCAACTTATTTTTAAGATTGATGCATCGCTTGATATTACCGGAGCTGAGGATGAACTTAGAAGTGCCTTTTCAAATTTAGTATTTAATGCCATTCATTATACTAAACCAGGCGGTAAAATTGAGGTACTTTGGCAGCGCAATAATGAACAAGCATGCTTTAGTGTTACCGATAATGGTGATGGTATTGCACCTGAGCATATTAACCGGTTAACTGAGCGTTTTTATCGAGTAGATAAAGCCAGAAGCCGCACCACAGGTGGCTCAGGCTTAGGTTTAGCTATTACCAAGCATGTGCTTACTCGCCATGGTAGTCAATTAAAAATTCACAGCGAGCTGGGTAAAGGTTCTTGTTTTTCTTTTGCGTTTTCAAGCGATAGGCTGATCTCTATTCCGCCATTAGTGACGAGTAATACTGCTAGTCATAAAAGTGTCATTTAAGAGTCACACCATTGTCATGTACTCACTTTAGAGTGAACCGCAGTTAGGAAATGGGACGAACAAACTGGAGAACCCCAAAATGAAATTTAAAAACTTAGTTGCCGCAATGGGTGTGGCTGTTACAACATTTGTATCTGCGCAAGCAGTAGCATTAGAAGACGGTATGCCTGAGTATCAAAAAATTAGCGGTGTATCAGGTAACTTTTCATCGGTAGGGTCTGATACGTTAGCCAACATGATGACCTTTTGGGCTGAAGAATATAAGCGTATTTACCCAAATGTAAATATTCAAATTCAAGCGGCAGGTTCGTCTACTGCGCCACCAGCACTAACAGAAGGTACGGCAAATTTAGGTCCAATGAGCCGTGCTATGAAGTCGAAAGAAATTGAAGCATTTGAAAAGCGCTATGGTTATAAGCCAACACAAGTACGTGTAGCAATTGATGCATTAGCGGTATTTGTTCATAAAGATAACCCAATTGAAGGGCTACGTATTGACCAAATCGATGCTATTTTCTCATCAACACGTAAATGTGGCGCACCAGAGCAAGTAAACCGCTGGAGTGATGTTGGTCTAGAAGGTGATTGGGCTGCAAAAGACGTGCAATTATATGGACGTAACTCAGTATCAGGGACTTACGGTTACTTTAAAAAGAAAGCCTTATGTAAAGGCGATTTTCGTAATAACGTGAACGAGCAACCGGGTTCAGCTTCTGTTGTACAGTCAATTTCAGCATCACTAAATGCCATTGGTTATTCTGGCATTGGTTATAAAACATCGGGTGTGCGCACTGTTCCGTTATCTAAAAAAGGTACTAACTTTGTAGATGCCACGCTTGAAAACGTAGCTCAAGGTAAATACCCACTTTCACGTTTCTTATATGTTTATGTAAATAAACACCCAAATAAGCCACTTGGCCCAGTTGAAGCTGAGTTTTTAAAGATGGTACTTTCGCAAGAAGGTCAAAAAATTGTAGAAAAAGATGGTTATGTGCCACTTTCTGCAAAGCTAGTTGAAGTTGAGTTGAAAAAGTTAGGCTTAAAATAAACCGCTAATAATTAAAAACCGCTCAAATGAGCGGTTTTTTTTGGTTTACAATTTATGCCGATTGATATTAGTCAGCTTTACTTAAGTTTTCAGCTTGTACTTTGCATTGATTATACGCTTCGATGCACTTAGATGAGCAAACCTGTGACTTAAGGCTGTCGGTGGTTGTTTGTTGTTCACAGCTGGTTTCGCATTGATAACTTTGCTGAGCACATTGATTAAGTGCTGGATTACCCGCCTGGCTCTGGCAGCCAGCAAGAACTGCAAACGAAAAAGCCACGAGGCTAGTTTTAATAAAAGTTTTCATACTTATCCTTAAAGTGAGGCTACACCAGTATTAAACTTCAACCTGTATATTGTCGATTAATCTAACACTTCCTAAAAAGGCGGCAGCTAAAATAACAAACCGTGTATCTTCGAGTGTAGCAGCTTTTAATGTATCTCGTTGAGCTATCGAAAAATAATCTGGTTTTAGCCCTGCGCTTTCTAAAGTCGCTTTAGCATCAGCTTCAAGAGTAGCAAACGCTTTATTTCCGCTTTTTAGTTGCTGCGCACAGTGATTTAAAGTATTGAATAAAATCGTAGCGGTTTGCTTTTCATCACTTGATAAATACCCATTGCGTGAGCTCATGGCAAGGCCGCTAACTTCACGCATCGTTGGCACACCAATAATTTCTACTGGTATCGACAAATCACGGGCCATTGTTTTAACAACTTGCAGCTGTTGAAAGTCTTTTTCACCAAAGCAGGCGTAATCAGGTTGGACTAAGTTAAATAGTTTAGTGACAACTGTTGCTACACCTTTAAAATGACCAGGACGTGAGCCGCCGCAATAGCCCATCGAAATACCTGGTACATCAACAAAACTTTGCACCCCTAAGCCATTTGGGTAAATAGCCTCTACACTGGGGATAAACAAAATATCCGTTTCAAGATCGGCTAAACCTTGTTTATCGGCATCTAAGGTACGCGGATAATTGTCTAGATCTTCGTTAGCACCAAATTGCATCGGGTTAACAAAAATACTAACAACGACTTTGTCGGCCAGTGTTTTTGCTTTTTCTACCAACGAAAAGTGGCCGCGGTGCAGGTTACCCATAGTAGGTACTAGTGCAACACTTAAACCCGCTTGGCGCCAAGCTCTTATTTGACTGCGTAATGATTTAATTTCAGTGATTGACTGCATTATTTAAACTCGTGTTCAGGGCTTGGAAAAACGCCGCTTTTAACATCGTTACAATACTTTTTAACAGCGGCAGGCATGTTGCCTGTTTCGAGTAAAAAGTTTTTTGAAAATTTAGGAATGTAGCCTGCAGAAATGCCGACTAAATCGTGCATAACCAAAATTTGACCATCGGTTACATTGCCCGCACCAATCCCTATAGTCGGAATGCTTAATGAGTCAGTAATACGTTTTGCTAAGGCACTTGGAATACACTCAAGCACGAGTAGTTGAGCACCCGCGGCCTCTAATGCTTTTGCATCGGCAATAATTTTTTGTGCTTGTACTTCTTCACGGCCTTGAATTTTAAAACCACCAAATACGTGCACAGATTGTGGCGTAAGCCCTAAATGCCCACACACCGGAATACCTTGTTGAGTGAGTGATTTAATGCTGTCATGTAGCCATTCACCGCCTTCAAGCTTGATCATGTTAGCACCTGCGCGCATCAACTCTGCGGCATTTTTACAGGCATCATTTGGATTTGCATAGGTCATAAACGGTAAGTCGGCAATAACAAATAGGTCACGGCTTCCAGCACGAACACAGCGAGTATGGTACGCAATTTCTTGGTTTGTTACAGCGAGTGTGTCATCGCCACCTTGTAATACCATTCCCAAAGAGTCACCGACTAAAACAACTTCAACGCCATTCTCATGAAATAACTTAGCAAAACTGGCATCATAAGCTGTTAACGCAGTGATTTTATTACTTTCAGCCTTCATTTTATTCAAAGTTGAAACGGTTATTTTAGACATAATATTCTCGCAGACAGTGGCCTTAATTAATTACAGCGGTAATTGTTGTAAGTCGTTAAGCGGTAGGTTATTTGCTATCTGTTTGATAGATACGCCGCTTGGTAAAATAAGTTCGGGTGCAATTTCTTGCAGCGGGTAAACAACAAATTCTCTCTCGTTTAACCCGTAATGAGGCACCGTTAAACGTTTAGTATTTATAACCTGTTCACCAAATAATAAAATATCAATATCCAGTGTGCGTGCGCCCCAGCGCTCAGCTTTTCTGACTCGACCATGTTCCAGCTCTATCGCTTGGGTTAAATCGAGTAGTTGCTCTGGCTCAAGTGAAGTGTTGATACAGGCGACTGCATTCACATAATCAGGTTGATCTTGTGGTCCCATAGGCTTGCTCGCATAATAATGCGAGCAGGCTATAAGTTCGCTGTTTGGCAAGCTTTTAAGTGCAATAACAGCGTTATCAAGTTGTTTTTTAGGGCTGTTAAGGTTTGCACCTAAACCCAAATAGACACGTTGCATTATTTACTCAGCTGGCTTTTTAGTAGTACGACGACGAGGTCGCTTGCGTGGCTTTGGGCCACCTTGATGACCAAGCTCTCGCACCATTTCTTTTTGGCCATTAATATCTTGACCTAAGTACTGTGTCCACCACTGTGCCAGCTCTGTATGCTCAGTTTCACCAGCATCAACACGCAATAGTAAAAAATCATAAGCGGCTTTAAAGCGCGGCTGCTGTGTTAAACGATAGGCACGTTGGCCTGCACGTTTATCTAAGCGTTGTTGAATATGCCAAATATCACGAGCACCTAACGTAAAGCGTTTTGGTACGGCAATATGTTGGGCATTCTCACTCAGTACTTTATTAATTGCTTGAGCAAATGCATCGTATTCTGAGAGTTGCTCTTGGCGTCTAATTTTTTCAGTACGTTCAATCAGCGGGAACCACAGTAATGCTGCAAATACGAATGCAGGAGTGACTTTTTTATCTGAATTAATACGGATGTCAGTGTTTGCAAACATTTGCTTGATGAAGGTTTCTTCAAGCCCGTCTGGGTTTTTATCTAAAATCCGGTCAAGTTCTGGGAACAACGATTTAAATAAACCGTACTGACGCAGCATTACAAAGTTTTGCTGTGCTTTGCCGTTTAAAAATAGCTTGAGTATTTCTTCAAATAAACGCGCTGGCGGAATATTATCAAGCAAGCTCGCTAATTCGGTAATCGGCTTTTCGCTTGCTGGCGCTATTTGCATATCTAACTTGGTGGCAAAGCGCACTGCGCGAAGCATACGCACGGGGTCTTCACGGTAGCGTGTTTCAGGATCGCCAATTAATTCTATTTGTTTTGCCTTTATGGCCGCTAAACCATTGGCGTAATCATAAATACAAAAATCATTGATTGAGTAATATAAGGCATTGATTGAAAAATCACGACGCTCGGCATCTTCTTCAATGCTGCCAAATACGTTGTCGCGAAGTAGTTGCCCATGTTCGCTTGATTGGCTAATTTGATTTTTGTCTTCTTGTGCTTCGTGATGGCCGCGCATGGTGGCCACTTCAATAATCTCACGACCAAAAACAATGTGCGCTAAACGAAAGCGGCGACCAATTAAACGGCAGTTACGAAACAGTTTTTTAACTTGCTCAGGGGTTGCATTGGTTACAACATCAAAATCTTTGGGTTGTTGACCTAACAATACATCGCGAATGCAACCACCAACTAAGTAGGCATCATAGCCACCATCTTTTAGGCGATAGAGTACTTTGATTGCATTTGGGCTAAATTGTTTGCGAGAAATACCATGCTCACCTCGAGGGATCACCAACGGTTCACTGCTGATTGCGACATCTTCGGCACTGGCATTCGGGCCGATAATTTGTCGACAAAATTGAAAAAGCTTGGAAATAATAGTCTGTCTCCTAGAGAAGCGGTTGATTGACTCGCCATTGCAATCAAAATGACAACAAGTACCTTCTCATAGAGCTGTACTTACTGTTTTATGTAATTAGCATATATTTAGGCGGCTATCATATACCAGCAAGGTGGAAAAATTAAGTTGCAGTGCTGAAATTAAGCCATTTTTAACGATTTTATTTGAATTTGTTATACCCAATCCGCGAAAGAGCGTTAAATCTGTATTTCACGCGTAGTGGGAACGCGGCTTAAGTTAAAATGTGCCACGCCCCAAGCAAGTAATTGCTCTGTGGTTAAATCCATAAGTTGGTCGTGGGTTGGCAAACCTAAAAAGTTAAATACCGCTATCAAAGTCGGTTTGGGATTTTGTTTGCAAATAGCGGGGGCGTAATTTTGTTTAGAGAGTTTAAATCCGGGTTTTGCTACCGCTAAAGGTAAATGAGCAAATTCTGGAATAGGGTTATTAAGTTGCTTAAACAGACTTATTTGACGGGCGGTAGGTTCAAGTAGATCAGCGCCTCGTACAATTCGATTGATCCCTTGCTCAATGTCATCAATAACCACCACCAGTTGATAGGCAAATAAACCGTCGCTACGTTTTATAATGTAATCTTCATGGGCCAGAGCAGGGTCAACGTCAATACGCCCCTGAATAAGGTCGTTATAAGTCACGGTTGCATGGCATTGAGTTAAGCGAAGGGCATGACCCTGTTCACTGAGTTGGCTGTGTTTACATTGCCCTTGATAAATACCGCCGAGGGCTTTTATTTGCTTACGAGAGCATTGGCAGGCATAAATAAGGTGTTGTTTTGACAGTGAGTTTACTGCATCTTGATAAATAGTAAGACGCTGTGTTTGATACACAACGTTTTCATCCCAATTAAGGCAGTAGGCGTCTAAGGTATTTAGGATATCGGTGGCGGCGCCTTTTACAACGCGAGTGGTGTCTATATCCTCAATGCGTACTAACCATTTCCCTTGGTTAACTTTTGCATCTAGGTAGCTACCTACAGCCGCCACAAGTGAGCCAAAATGTAACGGCCCCGAAGGAGACGGTGCAAATCGGCCGCGATAGTCAGATACTTGCGCGGTAACGGCTGTAGAAGACATGGCTATAACTTAATTAGCCGCGTCCAGCTTGTTTTTCTTTAATTTCGGCAAGTGTTTTACAGTCTACGCATAAATCAGCAGTAGGACGTGCTTCTAAACGACGAATACCAATTTCAATACCACAAGACTCACAAAAACCAAACTCGTCTTCTTTAATTAAGTTGATTGTTTTTTCAATTTTCTTAATTAATTTGCGTTCGCGGTCACGAGTACGAAGCTCTAATGAGAACTCTTCTTCTTGTGCTGCGCGGTCAACGGGATCAGGAAAGTTAGCTGCTTCGTCTTGCATATGTGACTTAGTACGATCAACTTCGTTTCGTAAATCATTACGCCAAGTTTCTAAAATTGTTTTAAAATGAGCACGTTGTGCTTCATTCATGTACTCTTCACCCGGTTTTTCTTGGTATGGTTCTAAACCGGCTTGAGCCAATAAACCATGTCTTTTTTGGTCTGGCATAACTCTCTCCTAAATCCTTAATTTAATGCCTCAGCATTAGCCGGCGGTATAAATAGCAGAAACTCATACCCTAGGCAAATTTATTTTTAAATAATCGAATTAGCTTCAACCCTGTTTACCCATATAAAAGTAGCAAAAGCAGTGTTTATATTTTTTATTACAGTATCGGTTTATAAACTGGCGTTGTTATGTGGGCAAAAATAATAAAAACAACTTATCTTTTACTTTTCGGATAAGTATTTTTTGGGCGTGGCGAAATACCAACGCTTAAATGCGCTCTTTTTACTCAACAAATGCTACTTTCTCAATTAAAGTAACTTCACTCGCTGAAATGTGTGCTTTATAAGCTAATACTTCTACGCCTTGCTCAATGGCCTCGCTAAGCAATTGTGTATAGGTTGGGTCAATATGCACCGCAGCACTGACTTGTGTGATGCCTTGGTGCAGCACTGCAAATAGTAATACCGCTCGATGCCCTTGTTTTACCATGTCGATTAATTCACGAATATGCTTTTGTCCACGAACAGTTTGGGCGTCAGGGAAGTAGCCTTGACCACTTTGTGGACGATCTTCGCTCAGCAGCGTGACTGATTTAACTTCAACATAGCAATTGGCTTTGCTGCTGTGGGTAAGTAAAAAGTCGATGCGGCTGTTTTTACTGCCATACTTCACTTCACTTTGTATGTGTTGATAGCCTGTAAGCTCATCAATAACCCCATTATTAAGTGCTTCTTCGACCACTTTATTGGCGATAGCGGTATTTACACAAATAAGCTGTGATACATTATTTTGCGTCAGCTCTAATGACTGCGGGTACTTTCGCTTGGTATTACTGCTGGTGGAATAAAAGGCAGTAAAACCGGCATCGGCACAGCCCGTCATCTTACCCGTATTAGCACAATGAGCGGTAAAAGTAGTGCCATCACTGAGCTCTAAATCAGCTAAAAAGCGTTTGTAACGCTTTAATAAAGTGGCAGATTGTAATGGCGGGGTGTACTTCATTTATGACTTCCTTATGTAACCTGAGCGCTGGATAATAAGTTTATTTCAAGTAGTTGTTTTAGCGCTAACTGCTTTGAGTTCATTTTTTCTAGAGATAATAAACTTAAATATTTTTATAGCTCAATATTTTAGCAAACTTAATAACCTGAGTTTAGGGTAAGTGAAATTGAGGTTTACAGGCCGGTTGAGGTTATTCACCTCAAGCAGTTGGGAACTTAAGCGCTCTATAGTAAACTCAACCGCACATTTAAGTGCAAGGATATTCTAACATGAGTGAAAAATTTGTTGTTCAATTAAGCGAGCAGTTGGCACCAGGGCATTGGGGCGAAAGTGCGTCATTATCTTTTAACGAACACGGCGCAACGGTTCATTTATCTGAGCAAGAAACATTAAAAAATGTGCAAAAAGCGGGTCGTACAATTGCAAATCAAGGCATTAAAAATGTTGTTCTTGAAGGTGATGTATGGTGCACAGAGAGCCAATGGGCTTTTTACCAAGGCTTTGTATCACCAAAAGTACTAAACGGTGTTGAGTTTGTTGATAACGCACAATCTGATCTTAAAGAACTCGCTGATTTAAAAGCATCGGCAACGTGGGCGCGCGAAATGATCAATGGCACCGCCGATGACATTTACCCAGAGAGCCTAGCAGAAAAAGCCGCTGAATTTATTCAATCACTTGCACCAGAGCATGTTAGCTATCAAATCATAAAAGGTGATGCGCTATTAGAGCAGCAATGGATTGGTATTCATGCTGTAGGTCGTGGTAGTGAGCGTCCGCCAGTATTACTTGAGCTTGATTACAACCCAACTGGCGATGAGAACGCACCGGTAAGCGCAGCACTTGTAGGTAAAGGTATTACGTTTGACTCAGGTGGTTACTCAATTAAACCAAGCGAAGGTATGTTGGGTATGAAGTGCGACATGGGTGGTGCAGCAACGGTAACGGCAGGTTTGGCACTGGCAATTAGCCGTGGCGTAGAAAAGCGTATTAAGTTGTTTTTATGTTGTGCAGAGAACTTAATTTCGGGTAATGCATACAAACTAGGTGACATTCTTACTTACAAAAATGGCACAACCGTTGAAATTGTAAATACCGATGCTGAAGGGCGTTTAGTATTGGCTGATGGCTTAATGGCCGCAGGCGAGACAGGCGCTCCACTTATTATTGATGCGGCAACATTGACGGGTGCCGCCCTTGTTGCTGTTGGTCAAGAGTACAACGCATTGTTTGCCCTTGATAAAGAGCTAGTGCGTGAAGTGGAAGACTTTGCGTCACAAGAAATGGAAGCCGCATGGCCATTACCACTTGAAAAATGGCATCAACAAAACTGCCCATCGCCGTATGCGGATACAGCAAATAGCCGCGCCCAAAAAGGCGGTGGTTTCGGTGGTGCATCTAACGCCGCTGGTTTCTTATCTCGCTTTGTGCCAAACGATGGCAAAGGCTGGGTACACATCGATTTAGCGGCTGCATTCAATATGGGTGGTGGCACTAGTCAGTGGGCTTCAGGTGCAACTACACAAGGTATGCGCACCGTAGCACGTACCCTACTTGAAAAGGCATAATCTACTGAGATTACGCATTAGTTAAAAAATAGGTACCTTAGGGTGCCTATTTTTTTATCCGCCAAACAAGCAATTTTGTTTTATTTACGGTAAAATCCTTCGCCATTACGTGTTTGGGCATCTATTTTTATTTAAACCTCGCTCAAATATTATACATACCACTGGGATCCTTACTATGTCAGAAAAGTGCTATATCACGGCTCAACAATTACTTGAAGATTCATTCCGCGTAGCGGCACAAGTGTATAAAGATGGCTTTCGTCCAGATTTTATTATTGGTATATGGCGCGGTGGTGCTCCAATTGGGATTGCGGTTCAGGAATATTATGATTACAAAGGCATAGAAACGGATCACATTGCGGTTCGTACCTCGTCTTATTACGGTATTGGTAAGCAATCAAAAGAAATCAAAGTACATGGTTTACACTACATTGTTGAAAACGCGAATGCGGGTGATTCATTATTGATTGTGGATGATGTGTTTGACTCAGGTCGGAGTATTGTGGCGCTAAAAGAGAAGCTTTCTGAACTAATGCGCTTAAACTTACCGAGTGATATTCGTATTGCTTGTCCATACTACAAGCCAAAAAACTCAAAAGTAGATACAGTGCCTGATTACTACATTCATGAGTCTGAAGAATGGTTAGTATTCCCGCATGAATTATCAGGATTAACGCCGGATGAAATTATTGAAGGCAAATCTGATCTAGCGAAAATCCACGATATTTTACTTGAAAAATAAACGTGATTTTGCTCAATAAAAAAGGCCTTAATGGCCTTTTTTATTGTCTTTAAAGCTGTGCAAAGCTATCTACATAGTCACTTAATTTAGGAATATCGACAGCTTGTAGTCCTTGTGTGCTTCTTTGCACTAAGTTTTTCTCTACTAACTCACTCACTACACGCCTGTATGCACGCTCAGTAGTTGCAAAGCGCTCTGCTTCGGCATTTACCGTAGGATAAGCACGCAATAAAGTGGGGTTGTTATTCTCCGCACGCAATAAACAGTCTTTAGCAATGTTGTAGCTTAAGGGAAGTAACAGCTTATCTAAATTAATTTTTTGATTTTCTTGAAACTTAGCCGCAATCGTTTGCGCCGTATATAAGCTTAGCTCGGGTTTATCGAGCAATAATGAACGCCAATGTTTTAGCTCAATAAGATTATACGTGACATCACTGAAGCAAGTTACTGTGTAAATACACGGGTTATTATTCAGTGCTTCAATTTCGCCAATCAAGGTGTTATTACAGTCGAGCTGGCCAAGTAGCAGACGCCTGCCATTACCTACATCGTAACTAAACGATACAGTACCACTTCGCACCAGTACCAACTTAGTGAGTGGTTGGTCTTGCTGTATTAATATTTCTTTTTTTGATTGCTGAAAACTACTGCCGGCAAATGTCAGCAGCTGTTCAACAAGGTAACTGGAAAAATGGTATTGAAACATCAATCATGCTCTTCGGACAAATGTCCTATTTATTACACCTTAATGACGATAGCATTAAGATTAAGAATTTACGCTAACTTACCCACGCCGTTATTTATTTAATGGCGTTAAATGACCTTCATTCTACCGTGTAATGATTAAAAAATTGTGGGTAAAACCAGTATATTTTAAGGTTTTATTGGTAAGTTAGCTTTTTTATTTAAACTGCTAAGCAGCAGTTTTTAATAATGTACTAAAATTTAGCTAGTAATATTAACCTAAAGCCTAGGAGAGAACAATTGAGTTGGGAATATTTAGGTTATTTAGCATCCGTTTTACTAGTTATTTCTTTGACCATGACCGATGTAACCAAACTGCGTTGGTTTAATTTATTGGGCTGTATTGCGTTTACTTTTTACGGTACAGCAATCGGTTCTGTACCGGTGGCATTTACTAATGGCTTGTTAGCTCTGGTCAATATATATCACATTATTAAGTTATATCGTCAGTCTAGGGCTGATACAAAAAAGGGTTAACTTTTAAGTTAACCCTTTTTTGTTTTTACTCAGGCTTTGCTGAATCTTTTTGGTAACGTAATTTACCTGCTATCCACGTTTGCAATACCTGAGTTTTATAAAGCTGCTCAATAGGCACTTTAAAGTAGTCTTGATCAACCAGTATAAAGTCAGCCCATTTACCTTGCTCTAAACTACCTACTTTAAACTCTTGATGCGCTGCATACGCGCCGCCAAGGGTAAACGCACGTAATGCATCTTCTCTGCTCAATACCTCACTGGCGCGCCAACCGTTTTCAGGCAGTTGATTATGATCCATGCGCGTTATCGCAGAATATAAACCATCAAATGGGTTCGCTAGTTCGACAGGGTAATCAGATCCCGCCGCAATCGTTGAACCTTGGTTTAAAAATGTTTGCCAAGCATAAGCGCCTTGTAGTTGTTTGTTGGTTAAACGCTGCTCAGCCATATGCATGTCTGATGTGGCATGCACAGGTTGCATTGATGGAATTATTTTCAGGGTTTTAAAGCGCGGGATATCCTCTGGCGAGACTATTTGTGCATGCTCCATACGATTGCGCAGTAGTATGCCACCGGTTTGTTTAAATACATTTTGATAGGCATCTAGCACAATTTTATTTGCTCTATCGCCAATTGCATGTGTGTTAGCGCTAAAACCATTTTTAAAAGTCAGGGTAAATAATTGCTCTAGCTTTTGTTGGGTTTCAAGCATAAGGCCAAAATGGTTGGCTCTATCAGCGTATTCTTCAATAAGCGCAGCACCGCGTGACCCTAAGGCACCATCAGCATAAATTTTTACACTGCGGATAGATAAAAAGTCTTGTGAATCTTGATAACGACCGGCTTTAAGCATCATGTTTAAATCTGGGCTTGCTGCACTTAACATTGCTACAATTCTAAGCGGTAATGTGCCTAACTCGGCGCGTTGTTTGTAAACTTGCCATGTGGTTTTATCAATACCTGCATCGTGAGTTGAGGTAATGCCTAGGCTTAGTAAGTGTTTACCTGCGGCATCTAATGCATTACTGACCGATTGTGCAGACGTTGCAGGCATATGTTGAGTAACCAAGGTTTCTGCTTTATCAATAAAAATGCCGGTGGGCTTACCAAACTCATCTTTTATAATTTCTCCGCCAGCTGGGGCTGATGTATCAGCGTTAATATTGGCAAGTTCTAATGCTTTTGAGTTAACCCAAATGGCGTGACCATCTACTCGCGATAAAATAACAGGGCGATCGTTAACGACTTTGTCTAAGTCAGCGGCCGTAGGAAAGCGACTATTTGACCATAGCTCTTGGTTCCAGCCTCGACCAATGATCCAACCTTTTTTATCTTTGGCAAATTCCTTGAGTTTAGCGGTTACTTCATCTACCGACTTTGCACCGCGCACATCAAGTTGCGACAAATTATTACCTAGCCCGATGATATGTCCATGCGCATCAATGAGTCCTGGAAGTAGAGTTTTGCCTTTCGCGTCAATTAGGGTTGCACCAGGAAAGCTATTTTTTAAGTTGTCTGGACCTGTCTTAACTACTTTGCCATCTTTTATGACCAAGGCCGTAAACGTATTTACTTCGCCATGACGCATTTTTCCTTTGTATAAAGGTGAGTAGCCATTGGCATTATATATTACTTTCGTTTGTGCAATTGCCATACTAGATAAGGCGCAGAGGCTTGCTAGTAATACCGGTTTAATTAATTTATTGAGTCGCATAAGAGGTATGTTGTTATTATTTGTACTATCACAGTAGCAAACTCAAATTTAGAATACCAATAGCATAATTTATTAATAGTCGAATAAGCCCAGCTTTTAGCTAGAGCAAGCAAATTCAGGGTAGGATAGGTTGCGTGTTAACAGGAAAGAATTTGTTTAATCTTCTCAAATAAAGCCTAATTAACTAGGCTTTATTTGAGGGAGCTATTTATTTACTGGCGTACAAACTATATTCACTTAATGACAATTGTGCGTCTTTATCACGGTCGTAACTGCCAAAACGTGACCATAAAGCTGGATCACTGGCAGCTTCAGAACGAGTTAAAAAGCCATCTTGATTACGGTCAAGTTTTTCAAATTCTGAGGCAATATAGCTATTTGTCGCAAAGCTCATGCAGCTAACAACAGTAAGCGTTAGTAAAATAATATGGCGGATAGGTTTCATCTAAATACTCAGTACAAATTGGTGGTTAGATAGTTTTTAAACTCAGTTAAAGAAATTCTGTTGTCTTGATTTTCATCCCAATCTGAAAATGAGTTTAATAGCTGAGGCTGAGCAGCAAGCTCGCTGTGGGTTAAATATCCATCATTATTTTTGTCCAAGTGGTCAAAGCGTTGCTTTACATCAAGTGCGAATGCACTTTGGCTGATAAAAAGTAAAGCACCAATAAAGGGAAGCAGTATTCTCATAGTTGGCGTTCCAAGGTGTATTTTAATTGCTGCAGTATTGAAAGAAAGCACTTGCCATAATTTAACTCCCAACATTAAATCCGTTTACACACTCCCTCTGGGATTATGGCAAATGCTTTTAACTCTATAATATAAAACTTAACTTGAATCTAAACTTAAGGTTTAAAGTTTTCGAACTCTTTTTTAGAAATCATCTCGTTATTGTCTTTGTCTAAATCAGTAAATTGCTTAAGTAGCTGCTTATCTTGTTTGGCCTCAGTGAGCGATATTTGGCCGTCCATATTTTTATCTAAATGCATAAAACGTACATTTAACGACGATGCCAATGCCGTCGCGCTAATAGCTAAAAATAGTAGCGAAAAAGCACCAATTAATTGTTTCATAAATATACTCCTTTATTTTACAAACTGTTTAAATTCATCGAACGATAGTTGTCCGTCTTCATTCTTGTCTATTTGTGCAAAATTCTCATGCAGTAATGCATCTTCGCCGGCCTCTGCTTCGCTTAATGTACCGTTGCTGTCTTTATCTAGGCTGTAAAATGCTGTGTTAACATCAAGCGCAAATAAATGGCTACTCGTTAAACATAACGCTATTAAGGCAGTAGATTTTAAATAACCTTTAGTCATTCCTTGGCCTTTAAAAATTAATATTTATAAGCGTGTTACAATTATGGTGCCAGTTTTAATTTTTATTAAAAATCAATGGTTTAAATTTTCGAGTGTTTTTTAATGAGTAATATTTACCGACGGTTGTGTGTTTTATGCAACATTTTCTTAGTTAGAATTTTTTACTATTTTTAAATCAAGTGTTTAACTTGTCGCAATTGTGCGACATTGCAACGATTTTGCTCTCAAAAATGTATTTGGTTCAGCGAGTGTATAAGTTGAGCGCTTAATAATAGAGCGCTTAAAAGTAGTAAAGGATTAGTGTATGCCTGCAATCATGGCTGAAAAATATAAAGCATTGGTAAACTGGCGTCCTAATTTGATTGGCCAGTTTGTAATGAGCATGCTGTTGTCACTCTTGCCTTTGTCTATTGTGGTTATTGTATTTTTAAATGTATTGAATAAACAATTAGCGGTCACACAGCAAATTGTCAGTAATAACTACCAAGTAACCAAGTCGTTTAATGCACTTAAACAAGAGCTCAATAGTTTAGAAAGGGCAACAAGGCAAAACTGGGTTTTAAAAAGCGATTCACTCGATAAACTTATCGTGGATAAATGGCAGTCATCGCTGGACAATATAAATGAGCTTAAACAGCTTTCTAGCAGCCAACAAAGTACTCAACAATGGCAACGGTTAACAGATACGCTAAAAGCAGCGCATACCAAACTGGTGGTTGAAGCTCGTGAGCAAGCAGAGTTGTTTGTGCCAATTAGTGAAATACTGGCAGATCTAACAATGTGGTTGCGCGAAACCAATGAAGCCAAAATCACTCAAAACCAAATTAAACTGACAAATTTACAAGCCTCCTTTATAAACTGGTTAGTGGCACTTACGCCTTTAACCTTACTTGTTGGCGGTGGGTTTTTATGGCGGATAAGTGGCCGTTTAAAAGGTTTAACCTCCGTTATTGATAAATTAGGCCAAGGAGATTGGCAGCAAAAAATATCAGTGCAGGGATCAGCTGAACTCATAGAGTTAGGTAACAAGTTGCAGTGGGTGCAAGCGCAGCTGCATATGTTAGAACAACAAAAAGATACATTTTTACGCCACGTTACTCACGAATTAAAAACCCCTTTGGCCTCTATGGTTGAGGGCACTGAATTACTAGCCGATGAAATCGTTGGCCCCATCAATAATGAGCAAAAAGCAGTGCTTGGGTTAATCAGTCAATCTATGGTGAGATTACGCACTATGATAGACAGCTTGTTAAGTTATAACGCGATTCGAACTAGTAAAGATAATGTTAGTGAAGTGGAATTTAACCAGCTAATAAAAAAGGTAAGTAATCATTTTGAACATAGGTTAAATGCACGAGAGCAGTCGCTTATTTGGCACAATAGCTTACCGACAGTTGCACTTAATTTACCGAGAGAATTAATTGAAATGATTTTAATTCAGTTAATTTCCAATGGCTTAAAGTTTTCTCAGCCAAACCAAGTCGTTACTATTAGCTTGAGTCTAGAAAATAACGGCCTAATTATACAGGTCGCTGATGAGGGCTGTGGTATTAAAGAGCATGAAAAAGAATATGTTTTTGGCGCTTTTTATCAAGGTAAACACAGTAAAGAGATTAGTCTTCAAGGCAGTGGTTTAGGCCTTACCATAGTAAAAGAGTCGGTTGAACAGTTACAGGGTAAGTTAACTATTGAGCATAATGAGCCGCAAGGCTGTCGATTTAACATTGTCATCCCCTATAAAAATAAAGGAGTTAAATAATATGTCTGCGCGTTTAATGGCTATTTTATGGCTAACCAGCAGTCTCGTTTTTTTATCTGGGTGTGAATTAACAAACACTCAAACACCAGCTAAACCTGAGCTAATAGCTCAAACTCAGCCCGATAATAAAAGCAACCAGCCCAATCCAAAGCCGCGGCCAAAACTAGATCTTATGTATCCGCCCGCAGCGCAAGTTATTGCATGGCATGCCCATCAGTGTGGTGGCTTTAAATTAACGCCTGACAATAAAACTTACTTAGGGGAGCAAGCACTTAAGGCATTTTTTAATACCGCATGCGTCAACCTTAGTCGCGACCCTGATACTGTTATGAGTCAATTGCTTAAGCTAGATCAAGCTTACTATTGGCCAGACGATATAAAACACTATTTATGGCTGCAAAAGCAGCAGGTATTAATGCAAATAAATGCAAAAAAACAACAACAAGCATTAAACGCTGAAATGCAAAAAACCTTATCGTCATTAGCTGCAATTGAACAGCAACTTTTATTACGTGAAGAAACGAAGGAGCAGTAGCTATGTCAGTCACACTTCCATCAAGCGCTAAAGTGTTACTCGTTGATGACGATGCCAGCTTACTGCAGTTACTGGCAATTCGAATTCAATCAAAAGGTTATGAAGTAACAACCTGTGATAGTGGCATGAATGCATTACAAATACTTAAAAGCCAAGTATTTGATGCGGTGATCACCGATTTAAGAATGGATGAAATGGATGGAATGGCACTGCACCGACAATTGCAAAGCCGCTACCCAGCACTACCTGTAATTATGATGACGGCTCATGGTTCAATTCCTGATGCGGTAGAGGCGACTAAGCAAGGTATTTTTGCCTTTATTACTAAGCCAGTTGATAAAGATGAGCTATTCGATAGCTTAGCTAAAGCCATAGAAATACATGGGGTGAATAATGATGATATTACTCCGCAAAGCAATATTGTTACTCGCAGTGGCGCAATGCTGCATTTGCTAGAGCAAGTTAAATTACTAGGCCCTACTCAGGTAAATGTACTTATCTCTGGTGCTAGTGGTACGGGTAAGGAGCTGCTTGCACAGGCAATTCATCAGCACAGCCATGTTAGTGATGGCCCATTTGTGGCTATTAACTGTGGGGCCGTGCCTAGTGAGCTATTAGAATCAGAGCTATTTGGTCACAAAAAAGGCGCATTTACAGGGGCGGTAAAAGATCACCAAGGTCTGTTTCAGCAAGCGCAAGGGGGAACCTTATTTCTAGATGAAATTGGTGATATGCCGCTAAATTTACAAGTTAAGTTATTACGCGTGCTGCAAGAAAAAACCATTCGCCCAGTCGGTTTTCAAGAAGAAATCCCCATTAATGTGCGAATTGTTTCAGCGACCCATAAAAACTTGCCTGAAGCTATTAACAATCAAGAGTTTAGAGAAGATTTATATTATCGTTTAAACGTAGTAAATCTCAAACTACCTCCGCTGCGAGAACGCCGTGAAGATATTAGCTTATTAGCTAACTTTTTTAGCGCTAATATTGCAAAACGTATGGAGCAAAAAGAAAAACGTTTTGCAAACGATGCCATGCATGCATTGGTAAGGTATGATTGGCCAGGTAATATTCGTCAATTACAAAATGTAGTGGAGCAGGTGGTTGCCTTAACACCAAGTGACGTTATATCTGAACATTTAGTGCTTAGCGCGTTAAATAGCAATGAAAATAACGTTGAGCCACTTTCGCTTAACGACGCTAAAAAAGAGTTTGAGCGAGATTACGTTATCAATACCCTGAAAATGGCAGGGGGTAATGTGGCCGAAGGTGCCAAGCTTGCCAAGCGTAATCGTTCTGATTTTTATAAGCTGATTAAAAAGCATGAAATTGACGTAGATAGCTTAATGTAATTTTAAAAAAGGAAGTGAGCATGCAGTTATTTATGGTGTATTTAGGTGGGCGTATTCAAGGTTGCCACATAGAAATGCACGACGTACGTTTTGTGGTTGGTCAAAACATTGAGCAAACTTATAGCAAGCTTAAAAGTCAGTGGGTAGGCGACAAACATAGCGTACACATGGATAGCTACATGGCGGTTAATCACATTGATGGTTATAAAGTCGAGGTAGTTGATAGTTATGTAGAGCAAAATAAGCAGCTTTATTTTGTTAACTTAGGTGCTTACAGAAGCGACTCACTAGCAGAGCAACACGACTTTGCTTTGTATGTTGCCAGCAGTAGTGAAGAAGCAAAACAGCGCGCTAAAAATGATTTACTCGCAGGGCTTAGCCATCTACATAAAGATGATTTACATGATGTTGATGATTGCTTTGCTATAGATTTACTCGATAGCCAGCTTAATATTAAACTAACCCCAAGTGGTCAAGCACAAACAATTAAACCTGACTGGTTTGGTTATCATGTATTATAATAAATGAGGATTTTTTAAGTTTATTAGGACGTTGTGTGAAAAAGTATGCGTTTATACTTTTGCTAGTTGGCTTAAGTGGCTGTAAATCACTGTCGGGTTTACCGCCCGTTGTTGATTTAAATAAACTGGTAAAGCAAGTAAAAAACGATCCTACTGACGTGGTTGCAATTCACAAGCAAGCACAAAAAACACACCGTTCTATTAAGGCACAGGTTGGTAGCGTAAAACAGCTTTTAGCCGCATTAGAAAGCGTTGTTGGGCGCAAGTGGGGTAAACAAAACACTCAGCAACCTAGTGCCAAAAAATACGTAAAATACAGTAATGATTACCAAGCTCGTGCCATTATTGATTTTGAGCAAGGCACTGTAAAAGTAGAAACCATCGCGTTAAAAAATACAATAAGCTTGTTACAGCAGGCCATTGTTATGACCTTACTGACCTCTAGCGATCCCGATAAAACAGATATTTTTACCAGCGAAGCGCCAATTTTAGAAGGCGAGCCGTTTTTATACCAACAAGTGCTCGATCAAGATAAGTTACCCATAAAATATAGCTGGCGTGCTAATCGATTTGCGCGTTATTTAGTAAATAATAACTTAAAAAAGCAACGTCAATATGGGCACGTTATTTCGTCGGTTAGTTTTGATTTAGTCGAGCAAAATGCCCATTTAAGAAAACAAAAATACAGTGACTATGTGCTGGCGGCTGCAAAAAAATATCAAATATCAGCAGCACTTATTTATGCCATTATTGAAACCGAAAGTAGCTTTAATCCACATGCGGTGAGTTCATCCAATGCCTATGGATTAATGCAAGTGATCCCGGCTACCGCAGGGCGCGATGTATACCAAAAAATAAAAAAAGTACCTGGGCAACCAACCAAAGCTGTATTGTTTAATCCAAAATATAATATTGATATTGGCAGCGCCTATTTAAGTATTTTAAAAAATAACTACTTAAACAAAATTAGTACCGACAAAAGTAAGCACTTTGCCATGATCTCGTCTTATAACGGCGGGGCGGGTAATGTACTGCGCATATTTAATAAAAATAGAAGTGTGGCGTTTTCACAAATAAATCAGCTTACTGCAAGCCAGTTTTATAATATTCTCACCACTAAGCACTCACGTGCAGAATCAAGACGCTATTTATACAAAGTCATTAAAGCAGAAAAAAACTATCAGTAACTTATTTACTCATCATTTTCTTGTTGTTCACTTTTGGCTGCCATTTTAAAGGCTACTATTACTAAGCCAAACATAGCAAATGGGATTGCAGCTAACAAATACTCAACCAAATGGCTGTCTTGAAAATTAGCCTGCAGCAAGAAATGCCCTGCAACACACATAATAATAACCACCAAAAGGATGGGCAGTAACATAAGTTCTTTTTTTGCTGAGTGGTTTTTCATTCGCTGTTAGGTATTAAAAAATAATGCACTATTGTAATGAGCTTACTAAAGCTTGGCAAACAACGCTGATTTTTAAATTGCGATTAGGTATGATTAACATCAAAGAAAACCTTAAAAGTAGTGGTTGGGGATAAAGTGCAACAAAGCTTAAAGCAAGTTTACCTAGTTGGCGGAGCAGTACGAGATAAACTGCTAAACATACAATCAAAAGATAACGATTACGTTGTTATTGGTGAAACGCCAGAGGTTATGGAAGCGCTTGGGTTTTTACCTATTGGCAGTGATTTTCCCGTTTACTTGCACCCAAAAACCAAAGAAGAATATGCACTAGGGCGCACTGAGCGTAAAAGTGGTAAAGGTTATACCGGCTTTGTGGTGGATGCCAGCCCAAACGTAACTCTTGAAGAAGATTTAGCACGCCGAGATTTAACCATTAACTCTATGGCACTAGATGAAAACGGCACTATTATTGACCCTTTTAATGGTCAAGCTGATTTAAAAAATAAAATACTGCGCCATACCACCCAGGCATTTGTAGAAGACCCTGTTCGGGTATTACGTATTGCCCGTTTTTTAGCCCGTTATGGTAGTGAATGGTCTATTCATCCAAGTACTACTGCATTAATGCAGGAGCTTAAAAATAAAGGCGAGCTGGAACATTTAGTGCCAGAGCGAGTTTGGCTTGAAACAGAAAAAGCGCTTGGTGAAAAGCATCCAGAGCTTTATTTTCAAGCATTAGATGGCTTAGGTATTTTTCCTGAAATTGAACAGATGAAAAACACTCCGCAGCCAGCAAATCATCATCCCGAGGGCGATGTTTTTGTCCATACTATGTTAGTCCTTAGACGAGCAGCCGATTTAAACTTTAACCTAGAAACCCGGTTTGCTGCTTTAACTCATGATTTTGGTAAAGCGCTCAGTTACAAAAAACAGGGGAATTTACGCGGCCATGAACGTGAAGGGGTTGCTGTGGTTGAGGCCTTTTGTGAGCGGCTAAAAGTGCCTAATCGCTTTCGCGATATCGGCGTGCTCACCAGCGATAACCATACCCTTTGTCACACGCTTGAACAATTAAGGCCGCAAACCATTCATAAATTAATCGTCACTAATTTAAATGCACTAGTGCACCCAGAGCGTTTTATTGCCTTTACTCAAGCGTGCCAGTGTGATGCACAAGGACGAGGCGAAACGCTAGTGGATAAGCCCTATCCACAAGCCGCTAAATTACGTGCTATTCACAACGAACTACAAAAAATGGATAAAAAACAGATAGTGCAAGACGCGCTTAAAAGCGGCAAAAAGGGCCCTGAAATAGGCGAAACGGTCAAGCAGGCAGAAATAGACTGTATTAAAGCGTTTTTACAGCTTAATGGCTAACTTGTAAGGTTTGTGTAGTTAAGCACTACGAGCTAAAACCTCAGCTTGCATGGCTTGTTTATTACTTACCTTGTGCTTTTTAGTCGCGCCCTGTTGAGCATGGTTATTGGCTGCATTAGGACGATATAAATCGAGAATAAACTCTATTTCTTCGGGTTCTAGTAACTCTTTCATTTTGACTCCTCCTAGGTGAGTAGACTAAGACTGAGCGAATGAATTAAAAGTGAATCGTTACACTTGAGTGTGAATTAAATTGTAACTGCAAAGCTTTAAAATAAAGCGGTTTATAATTAAACCGCTTTTTGTTTAATTATTTAAAGGCAGGTTCACGGTAAACACCACACCATTGTCTTGCTCATTATTGTGTGCTGTTACTGTACCGTTATGGTAATCACACACCAACCTGACAATATAAAGTCCTAAACCTAAATGCGGTTGTTGCTGCATTTGCTGGCTGCGCACCGAAACCATAGAATCAAAAATATGTTCAGTAAGCCCCTCAGGCAATAAAGTACCTGTATTACTTACTGTTAATGTTGCTTTGTTTTCGCTTTGCTTCAGACTGACTTCAATCGCGGTGTTGGCTTCACTAAATTCCAAGGCATTATTAATTAGCTTATCGAGCAGTTGCGCGATAAATTCAGGGGCACCTTGCATTGGCAGTGTGCTTTGGCAAATGTTGAGTGTAAATAACTGGTTAGGGTAAGTAAGTTGGTAGCCCTGCATACAACCACTAATCACTTTTTGTAAATCAAACGGCTCAGACTCATTACTTTGAATGCTTTGCTCAAGGCGGGTGGCTTCACTCATAGTGGTAATTATTTTCCCTAAACGCTCAACCCCTTCGCTGGCACGTTCAAGGTATTTTTGACTCAGTTCACTTTGCTGCAAGCTTTGTAAGTTTTCAAGAGATGAACGGACAACCGCAACCGGTGTGCGCAGCTCGTGAGATAAGCGCGACGACATATTTTCTAAATAATCGGTATAGCCACCAAGTCGGCTCACTATATTTGAAAAGCTACGCGACAGGTCGCCAATTTCGTCATTGGCATCGCTGTAATTTATATGACCTGTTACTCGTCCTTGCGCATCAATGGCTTGCTCTGCTGTGTCTCGCAGTCGCCTAATACGGCTTGATATACGTGAGGCAAAAAAGAATAAAGTCACAGTACCAATCAGCATAACCGCCAAAATCACATTAAACAGTTTTTCCAGCGATTTATTACGCAGTGTGCGCACGCCATTGGTGGTTTCTTCGGCTATAACAGCCCCAATAACCTTATCCTCAATCCAAATAGGATACGCGGCCGATAAAATCACCGCTTTATTGTCGGGGGTGAGTCGCCACGACGAGGCCGGTTGACCTTTCAGTGCTTTGGCTAAATGAGCGCCTTGCATTGAAGCTACATCGTGTAAGGTATCTATAAATTCATCTTCAGGACGCGTTAAAATTTTATAATACAAAGGATGTAAATAGGCTTGTTCAAAGCGCTGCCATGCGGTTTTTGGCGCTTGATTTTTTAGCCCATCGGCCCATACGCCATCGGCATTTTGAATACTGCCCGATTGCGCTAATACACGGTGATGATTATCGACCACCCATATGCGACTGCCGCTGTGTCCCATGCCTTTTAATATACGGTTTATTTCAGGGGAGGGCACCAGTACCGAACCTAAATCATTCGGGTTATTTAAGTTCGATGTAGACATTATACTAGGGGTTTGGTTTGGTTGTTTACTATCAACATCGGCAATGGCAAATCCCAGTTTATTGCCAAGCATACTCAAAGGAAAGCGCAGCTCAAGGTTGTAACCAGTGTCAGTTTTTTTAAAGAAACCCTGAATTTTAGTAAAAGGCATTTTACTGTTGGCATCAAATGCGTTGACCCAGCCATCTTGGCGCGGAGCAATAATATAAGTATTAAATTGTCCATCAGGGTTTTTTAGGCCAATTTTTATGTAATCGTTATTGGTAATGCTGAGGCTGTTTTTAGCACGGTAAATTACAGTGTCATCTGTGACTTTAAATACAGCATATAAGTAATTATCAAACTTACCTACCATGTGGCTAAATGATAAGTTGCTCAGTGGATGGTTATCATTGGCTGTTTGTAAGTAGCGTTTGTCATAAAGCCAAAATAGCGATTGGTAAGCGTCCCAGTCGCTGAGTTTGCCATCGAGTTGAATTGGACTATTTAAATTATAAGCATAGAGATCGCGGCCTTTTACAACTTGCTCTAAAAAGTTGGTTTGTTCGTCAAATAAAGCGGGGCGTTCGTGCAGGGCCGTTGCCAGTGCGCGTGTAGTACCTACGAGCGTTTTTTCTTGACCTTGGCGTAAAAACTTTTCCATTTCCCATACGTATTCGTAGCCTAACCATGGCAACAAAAACAAAAAGCATGAAAGTAGAATAAATTTACTGCGTAGGCCAAATCTTAGCATGTGGGTTGCTCCCACCTGTAACCCATGCCATACACGGTATCAATGCAGTCAAACTGGCTATCGAGTGCTATAAACTTTTTGCGAATGCGTTTTACATGAGAGGTAATGGTGCTGTCGTCTACATAAATTTTAGCATCGCTCATTAACTCATTACGGCTTTTAACGTGGCCAGGTCGTTGGGCGAGTGAATGCAGCATCCAAAACTCAGTTACGGTTAAATCAACCAACTGTTGCTGCCAAAGCACCTGCATGCGTTGCGTGTCGAGTGTTAGTTGACCGCGAATTATTAATGCGTTGGCATCGGCGGGTTGCTCTAATGCTTCCATGCGGCGAAATAGCGCACCAATACGCGCGGCTAAATGCGCTAAGCTAATATCTTTGGTTAAGTAGTCATCGGCTCCCATGCGCAGGCCGCATACGGTGTCTATTTCGCTGTCGCGAGCGGTTAAAAAAATAATTGGTAAGGTTTTAGAAAGTGAACGCAGTGTTTGGCACAGTAAAAAGCCGCCATCTATTTCATGGCCTAAGCCAATATCAACAATGGCTAAATCGGGGAGTGCTTCTTTAAAAGCTACTTCTGCTTGAGGGCGGTTTTCATAACCACTTACCTGATAGCCTTGAGCGCTCAGCATTTCTATGTAGTTTTCGCGAATGGCAGTTTCATCTTCAACGATAGCTATTTTTTTCATTTTTTAATTACTCATATTGACTTAGGCGCACTATAGCGAAGTTTTTGCGCTAAGTAAGGTTAAAAACACAATTGCCATTTTTTTGCCACAATTGCTCAGCAGTTTGCCATTTTTACTCCCCTTTATTGCCACTTCATGGTGTTTTAATACAGCTATTGAAATTACCAATACAAAGCAAGTGCCAACCAATAGCTTGCCAACCATTATTAATAGTAAGGAATAGACCATGAAGAAAACATTAATCGCACTCACACTTGTTAGCACTTTTTGTACACCAGTATTTGCTGCGGATACCCCATCAAAAGAAGCAAAAAAAGAAACAATTGTTGGCCTGAGCACCGGTGCCATTATTGGTGGTGTTGTTGGTGGGCCAATCGGCGCGTTTGTAGGCGCATTTGCTGGTGGTTTGATTGGCGATGCCAAGGTGGCTGAGCAAACCATTGCTGAGCAGCAGCAAGCTTTAACTGTAATGGCAGAGAAAACCAACGACTACCAGCATGTAATTAATCATAACAGTCACCTAGAGGCGCAACTTGAACTACTGGCGCAACAAAATGAGCAACTAACCCAATCACAACTTAATAATTTATTGGCGATGACAGTGCAATTTAAAACAGGCTCTAGCGATATTGCTCCTCATTTTGCCAAGCAGCTTGATCAATTGGTAGCGTTATTAAAAAGCCAACCGCAACTCGCACTCGATTTAAGTGGCTTTGCCGATCAGCGCGGTGCAGAGCAAGCAAATTTATTACTCTCAAAAGCCAGAGTAAACGCCGTACAAAGTTACTTAATTAAACAGGGGGTTAGCCATACACGTTTAAGCGCACAAGCGTTTGGCGAGCAGCAAAGCATAGCAAACAGTAACACCCTTGAAGATAACTTTTTTGACAGACGCGTTACTCTCACTACCCGTGCGCTAAATCAAACGACTGACCAAACAGCAAGCAATTAACAGCGTGTGTTCGAGGGAGTGATTTATGTTGAGTAAACCCATCAAAGTGCTTACCAAGGTAAGCCTTTTTATTTTTATTATCATCGTGCTTTTAGCCAGCTTTAAAAGCCATGCACAGTCGCCAAAACTATCCTTGTTTGATAGCCAAGGAGTGGCGGTTAACCCTGGGGTTATTTTAAAAAGCGATGCAAAAATGACCCTAACAGGGCTAATTAATCGTGTTGTAGTTACGCAGCACTACATAAATGAAAACCCTTTTGCCGTAAATGCACGTTATGTATTTCCTTTACCCGATGAAAGCGCCGTGCAAGCAATGACCATGCGCATTGGCGAGCGAGTTATTAAAGGTAAAATAACAAAAAAACGCCAAGCTGAAAAACAGTACCAAGCTGCCAAAAAAGCAGGCAAACAAGCTTCATTGTTGCGACAGCAACGTGCAAATATGTTTATTACAAATGTGGCAAATGTAGGGCCCGGAGAAGAAATAGCTATAACGCTTGAGTATCAAGAGATTATTGATTACCAACACGGAATCTTTGCGATTCATTTTCCAACTACAATTACGCCACGCTATCATGCAATAACAGGGGATGTTAACGATGATCAAGATAAGCATGCGATAAAAAACGCTAATGCACCTTCGTTCACTCCACAGGGTTGGTTAAGCCCTGTTTACACAAAACAAACCAATGAGGCGGCAAATGCCAGCGATTTAAGCTTAACAATTAACATGGATATAGGCTTAGAATTGGTTGATATAAACGCTAAGTACCATCAAGTTAATATTGAAAACCCTGCATTTGGGCAATACAGCATTGTGCTAAAACCACAGCAAGCCATAAATAGAGACTTTGTACTTGAGTTTAAGCCACTACAAATAGCGCAAGCGCAAGCTGCACTTTTTACTCAGCAAGCACAAAATGGTGAGCAGTATGCGTTAGCAATGTTAATGCCGCCAAGCGATAGTTTTACTCAATCTCAGCGTTTACCGCGTGAAATGGTGTTTGTAGTTGATACCTCGGGATCTATGCATGGGCAGTCTATTGAACAAGCTAAAAAAGCGCTGTTTTACGCATTATCATTATTAGATAGTGATGATAGCTTCAATATTGTCAGTTTTAATAATGAGGTTGCAGCCATGAGTGAGACCCCATTAATTGCCAGTGACTTCAATTTACGTCGCGCAGAGCGTTTTATTTATAACTTACAAGCCGATGGCGGAACTGAAATAAAAGGCGCACTTGATGCGGTACTTGATGGTACGCAGTTTGAAGGGTTTGTACGCCAAGTGGTATTTTTAACCGATGGTAGCGTAAGTAACGAAGATCAGTTATTTAAACATATTGCGCATACCTTAGGTGATAGCCGCTTATTTACCGTCGGTATTGGTAGCGCACCTAATCGCTTTTTTATGCGCCGCGCTGCTGATATAGGTAAGGGGTCTTATACCTTTATTGGTAGCACCTTTGATGTGCAGCCAAAAATGCAGCAGTTGTTTGATAAACTCGCTCACCCGGCGATGACTAATTTAGCGTTAACAAATACAAATGGAGATAGCTTAGATTTTTGGCCCTCCCCATTACCGGATCTGTATTTTGCTGAGCCTATTATGGTAGCTATTAAATTAGACACTACCGATGCAATTACTTTTACTGGGCAAACAACACATGGGGAGTTTAAGGTTAAGCTTAATTCGCAAGCAAGCTCAAAAGCCACAGGAATTGATAAGCTCTGGGCACGTCAAAAAATAAAGTCATTATTGCTATACAACCAACAAAGTGAAGTAAAACAGCAAGTGCAGCAGCTCGCGCTTGAGCATCAATTACTTAGCCCATTTACTGCGTTTATTGCCATAGAAGAGACCACTATTAAAGAAGTTGCTAAACAAACTACACAAGTGGCTAATTTAATGCCACAAGGAATGACCATGCGCTTGCCGCAAACTGATGGGCAAAGCAAAATACATATTGTGTTTGGAGCATTACTACTTCTAGGTGGTCTTTTGTTAGTAAGGCGCTGTAAATGAAAAAGTGGCTAAGCATAGGTTTACTTGCCTTGGGGCTGAGCTTGTTTGGCCATGGTGTATACATGCAGGCAAAGGCGTGGCTTGCACAAGTGTTAATAGAGCAAGCTTGGCAAACGACCCTTAAATCGCCCAATAAAAAAATTAAGCCGTGGTTTTATGCTGATAGCTACCCGGTGGCACAAATAATATGGCCAAAGCATAATAAACGACTAACCGTGCTTGATGGTGCAAGTGGTAGAAACTTAGCGTTTGCGCCGAGCCACTTTTTACCAGCAGGGGAGTTAGGTGGGGCTGATTTTGGTAATTCGCAAGGAGCACTTATTGCTGGCCACAACGATACCCACTTTGCGTTTTTAAAAAACGCTAAAGTGGGGGAGCAATTTTCTCTACAACTTAAAAATGGCCAAGTGCAGCATTATTCAGTGACTCATGTTGAGGTAATTCATCAGCACAACACCGATTTTTTGCAGCAATCAGGGTTGTATTTATTAACCTGTTACCCTTTTGATTCACTGGCCTCGGGTACCGATTTAAGGTGGTTAGTGTCGGCAGAAATATCCTCACCCGAAGTTGAGTTAGGAATATCAACCACTAGTTCTTGATGGCGTTGACTAATCATTACGCCTATAAACACCACAAATATGCTGATCCACTGGCCAAGAGTTAGTACTTCGTTGAGGATAATGGCTGACAAAATTAAAGTGAAAATAGGGATTAAATTAGAGTAAGCCGCGGCGGTTAATACCGACACTTTACTAATCGCATAGTTGTACATGCCGTACCCACCCAAAGTAACACAAGAGCCTAAGTACAATATGCTCATTAGTGCGGTTAAATCGTGTTGGTTTTCACTGGGTAGGTCAATAAATAATAAAAACGGAGCAAAAAACAAACTACCACTCACACCTTGCAGAGCAATCAATGTGAGTGGGGAATAACGGTTAGCTAAATGTTTTATACACACGGTATAAAATGCCGCGCACACCATGGCCATTAATTCTAAAAAATTCCCCAGTAATGGGTTTGGGGCTTGGCTTGAACTCGGTGAGAGCAAGGTCAGTAAAATACTGCCGCCAATACACAGCGTAAAACCCACCACAATAGCTTTACTAATATGCTCTTTGAGCATGAAAAACGCTAAAAATGCCACAATAATGGGTAAACAAGAAACAATCACTCCCGCTTGAGATGCTGAGGTGTACTCCATTGCGTGGCCTTCAAATAAAAAGTACAAACAAGGTTCTGCCAGCGACATACCTAATAAATACTTCCAATCGCCTTTTAAATATTCAAAACGAATGACGTAACGCCATAAACATAACGAAATCAGTAAAGTGGTGAGCATACGTAAAAATATCACCAAGGCCGGATCATAAATCGCAATCGCGTATTTAAGTGCAATAAAGGAGCTACCCCACAAAAAGGTGGCAATAATTAAACATAAACTGGCAGGCATAAGGTGTAATTTAATCGGTTTAATATAGTGCGATCCTAGCACGCAGAGGGGGTGCTTGAATATTTTTTACTTGTTCAAAAATACCGAACTGGTATAAATAAATTCATCATTTATTGCGCTAAGTAAAAAACATGCAAAGGGATCAGGTCGTAGTTGTAAAGCTAGGTACAAGCGTACTCACTGGCGGTACCGATAAGTTAGACAAAGCACACATGGTGGAACTGGTTCGCCAATGCTGTGAGCTAAAAAAGCAAGGTCACCAGGTTATTTTAGTTTCTAGTGGTGCGGTTGCCGCAGGTCGCGAACAGTTATTAAAACCCTGTGGGCGCACATTAATAGACAAACAAATGTTGGCCGCCATTGGACAGGGGCAGCTCATTCATATTTGGCAAAGCTTATTTGCGTTGTATGGTGTTAACGTGGGGCAAATGCTACTAACGCGCGCCGATGTTGACGACAGAGAGCGTTATTTAAATGCCCGCGATACTCTCAATGCCTTATTAAATTATGATGTTGTGCCGATCATCAATGAAAACGACGCGGTTGCTACCAGTGAAATAAAAGTAGGTGACAACGATAACTTATCGGCATTAGTTGCTATTTTGGCCAATGCCGATAAATTACTGCTACTGACCGACCAACAAGGGTTATTTACCAGCGATCCGCGCACTGACATTAACGCCACCTTGATTGACGAAGTTACTCATATTAATGATGAGTTACGCCAACTTGCGGGTGGCAGTGGTACAAACCTAGGCACAGGGGGTATGGCAACCAAACTACAGGCAGCCGATATTGCAAGAAGAGCTGGAGTTGAGGTGATTATTGCCAAAGGCGCTGATGAAAATGTGATTTTAAAATGCATGAGCGAGCAACTGCCAGGCACCCGTTTTTTAAAACTTACCGCCCCTAAAGATGGCCGAAAAAAATGGTTATTAGCAGGGCCTAAAAGTAGCGGCCAAATTTTAATTGATGCCGGTGCGGTGCATGCATTGCAATCTAAGGGCGCCAGTTTACTTGCTAAAGGCATTACGCGTGCAATAGGTGAATTTGAACGTGGAGATTTAATTAACTTAATTGATGTAAACCAGCAAATTATTGCACGCGGGTTAACGCGCTTTAGCCATCTTGAAATCAATAAAATAAAAGGCGCACACTCTAATCAAATCAGCCAATTACTTGATTACGACAGCGGCGTGGAAGTACTACACAGAGATGATATGGTGGTGTTGTAATTAAGCACTTTTTTAACGATATAGCGCAACGTATAATCCGCTTATAGTGTTGCGCTTTTTTGTGTTAAAATCTTGCACCTTAAATTTGTTGTAAAGAGTATTGAAGATGAAATTAGTTCGCTGGGTTTTAGGTTGTATCATCTTATTTTTAAATTTTGTTTTTACGCCGCGTAGCAAAAAACGTGATCCGCAAGAGCAAACTAAGCTTGATCAGCAAACCGCACAATTTAAGCTCTATCAATTCAAAGCATGCCCTTTTTGTGTAAAAGTGCGCCGTTCAATTAAGCGTGAAGGCTTAAAAATTGAAACACGCGATGCAAAAAATGATGAGCAATACCGCCAAGAGCTATTAGAGCAAGGCGGAAAAGTTAAAGTACCTTGTTTACGTATTGAGCAAGATGGCCAAGTTAAATGGCTTTATGAATCAAACGATATTATTGCTTACTTAAACAAAGTAGCCGCTTAAAATATTTATTGGTATTTCATACCATCTCACTTATTAAAAGAGACATTACCATGACAATTCGTACCCGTGTTGCTCCGTCGCCAACTGGTGACCCGCATCTTGGCACCGCTTACATTGCCTTATTTAACTACTGTTTTGCTAAACAGCAAGGCGGTGAATTTGTACTTCGTATTGAAGATACTGATCAAGTTCGCAGCACACCTGAATCTGAACAAGCCATCATGGATAGCTTACGCTGGTTAGGCCTTGAGTGGGATCATGGTCCTGATGTAGGTGGTGAGTTTGGTCCATACCGCCAATCTGAGCGCAGTGATTTATATAAAAAATACGCTCATCAGTTAGTTGAAGACGGCAAAGCATTCTACTGTTTCGCAACCAGCGAAGAACTGGACCAAATGCGTGAAGAGCAAATGGCCGAAGGTCTGCGTCCTAAATACGATGGTCGTGGTTTAAACCATACAGAAGACGAAATTAAAGCAAACCTAGCTGCTGGTAAGCCGTACGTTATTCGTATGAAAATCCCAAGCGAAGGTACCTTTAAGTTTAACGATTACCTACGCGACGAAATTGAGATCCCGTGGGAAAACGTAGACATGCAAGTGCTATTAAAAGCGGATGGCTTTCCAACGTACTTTTTAGCTAACGTGGTGGATGATCACCATATGCAAATTAGCCACATTTTCCGTGGTGAAGAGTGGATAAACTCAGCGCCTAAGCTATTAAAACTGTATGAAGATTTTGGTTGGGAAGCACCCGTACTAGGTCACTTACCATTATTGCGTAATCCAGATAAATCAAAACTGTCTAAGCGTAAAAATCCAACGTCTATTAATTACTACAAAGAAATGGGTTACTTACCAGAAGCGGTACTAAACTACTTAGGCCGTATGGGTTGGTCAATGCCTGATGAGCGTGAAAAGTTCACCCTTAATGAAATGATTGAACATTTTGACATGAAGCGTGTATCGCTTGGTGGCCCAGTATTCGACGTAGACAAGTTAAGCTGGTTAAACGGTATGTGGATCCGCGAAAACTTAACTGATGCAGAGCTAATGCAGCGTTTTGTTGACTGGAAATTTAATGGCGACATGCTGGCTAAAGTATTACCAGAAGCTAAAACGCGTATAAATACGCTCTCTGACATGGTTGATTTAGCTGGGCACTTTGTAGGCGGTATCCCGACTTACGACCCAGCGCTATTAACAGCCGGTAAAGCTGACGAAGATGTTATTCGCCAAGCATTACAATTTTTTGTATGGCAGTTAGAAGGCTTACGTAGCTTTGAAAAGCCAGCTATTTTTGCAATTGCAAAAGAAGTAGCCACCTTCCACGAGCTTAAAATTAAAGACTTCTTAGAGCCTATATTTGTGGCTATTACCGGCAAAACATCATCAACTTCGGTATTAGATGCAATGGAGATTTTAGGGTCTGACCTATCGCGTGCACGTTTACGTGTTGCGCTTGCCCATTTAGGTATTTCTAAAAAGCAGGCTAAAAAAATAGAACGCGCATACCGCGATTACCCAAGTGCGTAATCGCGTATACAGATTCAAAAGCCGCTTAATTTAAGCGGCTTTTTTGTGCCTGTAATTCTAAGATGGAGTTGCCAGCATAGGGTAAGTAAATAAGAAAAAATGAAACACGTTAACGAGCCAATGACATAAAATGGCCCATTCTAATCGGCTAGTTTTATAGTAAATATAGCCATAACCAAAACCTGCTACGGCCGCCACAAGCATATAATGAGTACCCGCTGAAAAGTGTGCTAGCGAAAATACACAAGTACTGATCACCGGTGCCAGTAATGCAAACCTGCTCGGGGTTATTAGTTTTGAAAGCTTAGTTTGTATCACTCCTCTAAATAATGCCTCTTCTGCAACGCAGGTAAAAAGTAGGTTGATGGCTATAAATAGCAACCAAAATTCAGGCACTTTTGGTGCAAATTCAACAAGGTTTAACGTTAAAGCAGTTATAAGCGCCGCTAAAATAGTGATAATTATGATTAAAGCAGGGTAGCCGATAGTCACTGGCTTTGCCGTTTTATTTTTTGCAAAAAAATAAGCGGCCAGCATTAAACCCGCTAATGCTTTATCAAAATTAGCATACAGGGTAAATGCAATTGCGTTACTGGTGACTTGTTCATTAACAACAATTGGCAGGTTATTAAAACCCGCAAACCAATGTAAGGCTAACCCGAGTGAGGCTGTTATAAATAAAGACGTTAGAACATTACGTTTTAATGCTGAGGTTGCTAATAGCGTAAAGTGAAACAATCCCACATAAACAGCTATAACAGCAACCGCGTTTAAATTTATATATTCTTGATAATAGGCAGTAATAACACTTAGCAGCAATAAGTATTGCCATAATGGTTGGCGAAATACAGTGAGTTTACACTGTGGGAAAACACATAAAATAGCGGCAGCTAAAAAGTAAAAAGTCATTGGCAAATACAGCTTGTTGTTTGATAGAGGGAATGAGTGAAAACGAATTACATAGCGTTATAGTCTCAATTAGATAATTTTGAGCTATTAATAATTATAGGCTTGTCCGCTACAAATAACGGCTAAATCACAATTGTAGCGGGATACTGATTGGCACTGCTCTAGTGTAAATGCATTGCCACCTAAATAAAGCACATCGTTTTTAAGGGATTCTATAGCTTGTGATTTCAAACGGTTATAGCTAATTGAGGATGTTCGCGTATCATCTGATACATCGCAGCTTTCGCCTTTTATTCCACCAAGGGGGCTTGCACCTCTATCGAGAGCGTCCTGAACACTGTAAAACTGCTCTAGGCCACGTTTTTTGATGTGGCTTGAAACGTGTTCTGATAAAACCTCGTCGTCGATATTGGTTGTGTAAGTAACGTTATTACAGCCAGTTAAAAATGAAACCGCGCATATTAATAAAGAAAAATACTTCATTAGTTAATCCCTTAAACTCGTATTTGCCTAATTTACTTAGTAAATTAGCGAGTTGCAAATTATCATTTTTCGCCTTTATTAAACAGATTCGACCTCTCAAGATTTTTTTTCTGGTAGTATAGCTAGGTTATAAGCAGTTTAAGCAGTGAACACACTATGTTAAGTCCTTACTATCAGCAGCATGCTGATTATGTTTCAATTTCTCGTGAGCAAGGTTGTCGCTTTGCTAAATGTGTAGCCGACGACTACAACCCGCTTCATGATAAAGACGCTAAAAAGTTTTGCGCACCAGGAGACTTACTTTTTTCTCTAGTGTTAGACCGCTATGGCATTAGTGAGCGAATGGAGTTTACCTTTGCCGGTATGGTTGATGAAAATACCAAGCTAAATTTTCCAGAACAACCAGGAGAAGAGTTTGATGTAAACCATGGCGAAAAAGTAATTTTAAAGGTTAAACGCGACGGTAAAACCAGTAAATGCCCAACACTTACAAACAGTTTAATAAAAAATTATGTTGAGTTCTCAGGTGCTGCGTTCCCGCATGTAATTATTCCTTTAATGGGCAAGCAAGAGGTAATGATAAATCCTGCGCGCCCTATGATTATTTATGAATCAATGATAATTAATCTTAATAATATTGATATTAAATCACCGACCCTTGAGTTCGCAGAGCCAAGCTTTGAATACGCTGGTAAACGCGGCAAAATAACCTTGCGCTTTAATTTACTCGAAAACGGCGAAAAGGTGGGTTTTGGTGAAAAACACATGGTGGTATCGGGTATTCGTGAATACTGTCAAAGCACCGTAGATGATTTAATTGCATTTTATAATGAACGTAAAGCCACATTAAAACCAGCTTAAATACTTCATTTTATATAGGCGCTATTTAGCGCCTTTTTTATTACTAAAGCTCAGGTATAATAGCGTTCTTTGTTATTTTAAAGCCAAGCTTATGTCTGCCACATCGTTCTCATCACTAGCCCTAGACCCGTTACTATTAACGGCAATAGAGCAAAATAATTACACTACGCCTACCGCCATTCAGCACAAAACGATACCGCCAATTTTAGCGGGCAAAGACGTTATGGGCAGCGCTCAAACTGGTACTGGTAAAACTGCCGCGTTTGTTTTGCCGCTATTACATAAGCTTTTAAATTCCGCTAAAAAAGACGAACCAGGCATTGCCCGTGTGGTTATTTTAACGCCCACTAGGGAGCTTGCTCAGCAAGTATTTGCAAGCTTTGAAAAATACGCACAAGGTGCAGATATAAAAGGTGCACTTGCCTATGGTGGCGCAAGCATTGGCCCACAAATCAAAGCACTTAAAACAGCGCAAGTAATAGTGGCAACGCCAGGGCGCTTACTTGATCACATAGTGAAGGGCAGTGTGGTGCTTTCAAGCGTGGACTCTTTAGTATTTGATGAAGCAGACCGTATGCTTGATATGGGTTTTATTGACGAAATTAGACGAATACTGCGTCATATCCCAGGCGATCGTCAAACCTTACTGTTTTCCGCCACCTTTGATGACAGTGTATTTGAGCTGAGTAAAAAATTGCTCAAAGACCCTGAGCTTATTGAAGTTGATAAGCGTAACTCTGCTGCTGTAGAGGTTGAACAAGTTATTTACGCAGTAGATGAAGACAGAAAGCGCGAACTGGTATCGCACATGATTGGCATGAAAAACTGGCGCCAAGTACTTATATTCACCCGCACAAAACAAATGGCCGATAAGCTTGCTAAAGAAATGTGTAAAGATGGTTTAAAAACCGAATCTATTCATGGTGATAAATCACAAGGTGCTCGCGACCGCGCTCTTCATAACTTCAAAGAAGGCAGTACACGTGTTTTAGTAGCCACCGATGTAGCTGCGCGCGGTTTAGACATACCGGCACTTAAATACGTAATTAACTTTGAATTGCCATACATAGCTGAAGATTATGTACATCGTATTGGCCGTACAGGACGAGCTGGCGAACAAGGCCTTGCTATGTCATTAGTGAGTCTTGATGAGCAATGGCTACTTGAAGAAATTGAAGTACTGCTTGATACGCGTTTAGCCCCACAATGGCTTGAAGGCTATGAGCCCGACTTAAATAAGCCGCCTAAAGATAACCGCAAAAACACTAACAAAGCGCGTAAAGATCGCGATAAAAAACGTATTACAGGGCAAAGAGCGCCGAATAGAAGACGCAAATAAAAGCTTAGGACTTCATTTAATAGGCAGCTAAGAGTGAACATCGGTCATTGAGATTGGCTGAATATCGTCGTTAATTAATTAGCTAAAAAATCACATCTAGGTGTGTATTCAATATAAAAAGGATTTACAAAACTGTTATGAAAAAAGCTTTAGTTGTTGCAGTAATATTACTAAGTGGTTGTTCTGTTAAACCAATTCAATATGATTTAACTGGGAACTACTCAGGAAAACCAATTACGGTTCAAAAGAATATTCCAACCATATCTGTTAGTGATTTTACATATGAACCTCATCGAAATATAAGCCAATATATGACATCTGGCTTTGGCTGCCTACTGTGCAATGCTGATGGAAGTCATCAGGCATTTGTATATCAGCAACCGGTTAAAAATATTATACAATCTGAAGTGAAAATTGCTTTCAAAGAGATTTCAGCTGGTAAAAATAGTGAAAAATGCACATTGACAGGGCAAATACATGCTGTCGGTTGGGATAGCATTAATGGAGATACGACGGTTGATCTTACTTACATTTTAAAAATACAAGACTCTGCTGAGTATGTTAAAAGGATCAGGGGTGTCTATGATGCTGGTATTTTTGAAATGCAAAAAGTTGATAAGTTTTGGGCAAAGCCAACACGAAAAACTGTCCAAGAATTGGTTTGGGATAATGATTTCTTAAATATTGTAAATAAAAAGTGTATATAAAATAGTAGCATAATAAGTTGCTCAAACGGAAAAATAACAGTTGGCTGCGGCTCGTCCCTCGCGCATTATAGCGAACCATTATTTTCCGCTTAGCAAGGCGTTAGTTGCCTTATTAACATCGCATGTTCAATTTGCTGTACAACTATGTGAGTGAAGACTATACTTGTTCCATTAAATGTACATGTTGAGGTTCTTATGAGAATCGTATCTTTTACTGAAGCTAGAAATGGTCTGAAAGCTGTTTTGGACGGTGTAGTTAATGATGCTGATACAACAGTAATTACACGCCGTGATTCTGAAGATGCTGTGGTTATGTCTTTAGACTACTACAACAGCCTTATGGAAACAGTTCACTTACTACGCTCTCCTCAAAATGCTGAACACTTAAACCGTTCGATAGCACAATACCGTGCTGGTAAAACAACAGCACGAGAGTTAATTGATGAGTAGTAGTCAACGTTTATTGTCGTGGACAGATGACGCTTGGGATGACTACCTGTATTGGCAAACTCAAGACAAGAAGACACTCAAGCGCATCAATAAACTTATCAATGATGTAAAGCGCTCGCCATTTGAGGGAATCGGTAAACCAGAGCCACTAAAAGAGAATCTATCTGGTTTTTGGTCTCGTCGTATTGATGATACTAATAGGCTTGTTTACGCAGTCGATGATCAAGCAATAACGATAATCTCGTGTCGTTACCACTACTAAATTAGGTTCAGCGATCTGGCATCTAACAAAGCATTTAAGAGTGATTCGCAACGCTTGGCGTTTTCGCTTCGCTCAAGTATAGCCAAGCGTCGCTCACACCTTAATGCGGCGTTACCAATGACCGCCCATGGCACTCAGCCGATAGTCGGTATAGAGTGGTTTAACTTATAGTATAAAGCAGTTATATATCGCTAACGTGGTAAATTAGATTGTTTCTGGTAAATTCATTATTTTGTCGGATGGCGAGGCTCCGCCACTTATCCGACCTACGTCAAAATGTAGGTTGGTTAAGCCGAAGGCGCCACCCAACAGGCTTTCAAATTCACTTTTTATCCGCTCATGGCACAAATGCGACTGTCAGCTTTGATAAAGTCCTACAGTTTAAACCTGACAGACTTATTAAAATAAACGAAGCTAACCACTTGAATTGGCTTATTCTATGTCGCTTATTATTGTTGCCCGAACCCCGAACCCCGAACCCCGCAATTAAGCTATTAGCTTCTCCGCAAGGTTGAGTTCCATCGTTGCTTTTAATAAACGGTATAAGTTAATTGATGCGTCTATTTCTTCTTTACGATTGGTTAAGCTTTCAATATTTAAACCCAGTGGTACACCTAAGTGGGCACAGCTTTTTAAAATTGAGTCGAGATTTTCACGACAAATACGTACCGATTCGCTTAGTGTATTTTCCGAATCAAGCATGCGCCATTTAGTTGCCTCTGGCACTGAGATACCTAGCCATTGCATAAACTCTAAGGTTTTTTCACCACCACAAGGCGTAAAGGTCAATATAATCCGATTAGGTGTTAGGCCTTGTGCTTTGCATGTGCGCGCATAACTGGTTATTAAATCTATGGTTGCTTGTGCATTGTAAACGGCTTGAGAGATAAAAAACTGGCACCCTTGTGCTGTTTTTTCTATTAATCGTTGGTGCTCGTTGCGCTTATTGGCATGGCGCTCAGCAATGGTTACGCCACCTAAAAAGAAGTCTTCAGACTGCTCTGCCAGTGTTTTGTAGGCATTCGGTAAGCTCAGCTTTATATCACCCGCTGATGAAGGGCTACCCACTAGCACCACGTTTTTTAAATCGTAGTCATTTTTAGTTTCATCTAACCACGCTTTAAACTCACTCACACCGCGCTGAGCTACACTTTTATAAGTAATTACATCAAGATCAGATAAGCCTCGTAAGAGTTGGCTGTACTCGCGCGGATCAACTGTTTGCTTAAATGCAAATGGACGCGCTTGCTCTGTACGGCTGCTTTCATCTTGAATGTCATAAATAATTACGCCGTCATATTCAATTTCGTGTAAACGGCCTAATAACTTTTCGGCAATGACTTTTAATTGCGCTTTATCAGTCCCAATTTTTGGCGGTGTTGTGCCAATTAGGTAAACACCTTGGTTGGTGTCCTGTATTTTTTCTTGAAGTGATAAAGCCATAATCCTCATTCCAGCTTAATTTGTGATGATGGATTTAATATAGCAGCCATTTAGACGTCTAGATAGATTTATTTATTGAAAGTTTCTCAACTAACGTGAATTATTTTCATAGTTAAACCAAGTTACCAGCAATAACTGACACAGTTGTTTACATAATTAATAGGCTTAGGGCTCTTATATTTAATTACTTTACGGCATACTTAGTTTGGTAAATGTTTTAAAAATTGCTCAATTTAAAAAGGGATAACAATGAAGTTTAAATTATTGGCAACTAGCCTAGCGGTATCGCTGGCCTTAACAGGTTGTGCTATGCAGCAAAGTCAAAACACGCAAACAGCAGCTCAACAAGAACAAGTTAATAAAGCAGATGAGCGTGTTTTTTCACAAGATTACCTAATAGAAGAGCTAGATAACGGCTTGCGCGTTATGGTAGTTAAAACCGATTACCCAGATGTAGTATCGCTACAAATACCTGTATCTGTTGGCTCGCGTAATGAAGTGGAAGCAGGTAAAACTGGTTTTGCTCACTTTTTTGAACACATGATGTTTAAAGGGTCTGAAAAGTTTCCGCAAGATGTGTATTCAGATATTCTAAAAAATTCAGGAGTTGATAACCGCGCCTACACAACTAACGATTACACTAACTACCACTTAAATTTTTCAAAACAGCATCTTGATAAAGTACTTGAGATTGAAGCTGATATTTTTCAAAACTTAAGCTACACCGAAGAACAATTTAGAACCGAAGCGCTTACCGTTAAAGGCGAATACTTAAAAAATAATGCCAGTCCAATTCGTAAATTATTAAGTGCGGTACGCCAAGAAGCGTTCGATAAACATACCTATAAACACACTACTATGGGCTTTTTTGAAGATATTGAAGCCATGCCAGATCAAATGGCCTACGGTAAAGAATTTTTTGATAAGTTTTATAAGCCTGAATATGTATCGCTTGTGATTGTTGGTGATGTTGCTCCAAAAGAGACCATGGCGATGGTTAAAAAACACTGGGGTAACTGGCAAAAAGGCGACTATGTTGCTGATATTCCAAAAGAGCCAACTCAGCAAGCGCCAAAATATGTGCATAAACAAAACGAAGGGTTACCAGGTCATTGGTTACTTGTGTCGTATAAAGGGGCTGCATGGGAGCCTCAGAAAAAAGACAGAGCCGCATTAGATTTACTGTCGCAGCTTTATTTTTCTAGCAATTCAGATATTTACCAAGAGCTGGTAGTAGAAAAGCAAATCGCGAGTCAAATGTTTACCTATAACCCAGAGACAAAAGATCCAGGGTTACTGCATGTATTTGTAAAAGTTGAAAATGCCGATGATTTAGCCACAGTGCGTGATGCTATAAACCGTACGTATGCCAAAGCGCGTACCGAGTTGGTTGATAGCCAAAAACTCAGCGATTTAAAGTCTAATCTTAAATACAGCTTTATAAATGGTTTAGATTCATCGCAAGCAATTGCCTCTACACTTGCCAGCTATATGCATTTTGAGCGCGATCCTGAGGTAATTAATCAGCTGTATAAATCGGCAGACAATATCACTAGCGAAGATATTAGAGCCGTTGCCAATAAGTATTTTGTTGATAATGCCCGCACCACAATTACTATGTCGGCACTTGATAAAGCCCCTGGTTTTGAACAAGAAAGCGATTTAAATGCCTTGGTAGCAAAATATCAGCAAGCACCGACTAAGCCAATCTTTAAGGTGCTTGATAAAACCAATAGCTCGCCGTTAATCGATATTAACTTATTATTTAATACCGGTGCCGCTGCCGATCCGCAGGGTAAAAAAGGCGTAGCGGCACTCACTGCCGCAATGCTAGCGCAAGGTGGCTCAACCTCAATGAGTTACAAAGATATTAAAAAGGCAATGTATCCGCTGGCGGGTAGCTTTGGTTATCAAATAGATAAAGAAATGCTGTCGTTCCAAGGGCGTATTCATAAAGATAATGCTGCTCAGTGGTATGCCTTAGTGAGTGAGCAGCTGTTAAGCCCAGGCTTTAGAGAAGATGACTTTAAACGTCTGAAAAAAGAAATGATCGATGGCATTAAGTCGGGTTTAAAAGCCTCTAATGATGAAGAGTTGGGTAAAGAAGTGCTCTACAGCGTACTTTATAAAGGTCACCCTTATGAAAGCTATAACTACGGTGACTTATCAGATTTAGAAGCGCTCACTCTTGATGATGTTAAAGCGTTTTATAATGCTGAACTTACACAAGCTAAACTTACTGTGGGTTTAATTGGTGCAGTGCCTGAAAAACTCAAAGCACAAATGTTAGCTGACTTGGCGACACTTCCAAAAGGCGAACAAAGCCGCTTAACAATCCCTGATGCGCCAGAGCTTAAAGGTCATCATGCAACGATTGTTGAAAAGTCAGCGCAATCAACGGCTGTGTCGTTCGGGTTCCCTATTGATACCATTCGTAGCAGCGAAGACTGGACCGCATTGTGGTTAGTGCGCTCGTACTTTGGTGAGCATCGCAGTTCTAACAGTTACTTGTACGAACGTATTCGTCAAACGCGTGGTATGAATTACGGTGATTACGCCTACATTGAATACTTCCCTCGAGGTATGTTTCAAACTAAACCGGATGCAAACTTAGGGCGCTCGGAGCAAATATTCCAGGTGTGGCTACGTCCACTGCGCTCAAACAACGATGCGCATTTTGCTACCCGTACCGCATTATTTGAACTAGATAAGCTAATTAAAAATGGCATGACTGAGGCTGATTTTGAAGCCACACGTAACTTTTTAATTAACTTTGTGCCACAAATGGTTGCTAGTCAAAATCGCCAGTTAGGTTATGCGCTAGATAGCAAGTTTTATAACACCGATAGTTTTGTAAACTACGTCACAAGCAAACTGAAAACATTGACTGTTGACGATGTAAATCGAGTGATTAAAGATAACCTACAAACTGAGAATATTCACTATGTGTTTGTTACCGGTGATGGTGAAGATATGCAAAAACGTTTAGCAACTATGCAAACCTCGCCTATGGTGTATAACACCGATAAGCCTGCCGAGTTAGTGGCTGAAGATAAGGTAATTGCTGATTATAAACTGGCAATACCAGCGAAAAATATTGAAGTAGTAAAGGTGGATAAAGTATTTCAATAACTTAAGTTTTTAAGTATTAAAAAAAGCCCCTGTGCTGTAAGCATTGGGGCATTTTTATATTTTATTAGTTACTAATTAATAGTACTGAGGCTGCACCAAGAGCAAAACTAATAACAGAGCTAATAATCAAACCTGCAATAAAACTTTTAGATGGGCTGTTATTGGCATCATTTTGGTTGTTTTCATCAAGCTTAATAAGCTCACCTTGGCGTACTTCAAATACCGCACATAAGGCCATGGTGGTTTCTTTTGAGGCTGCACCTTCTTTTTCTACTCGTTGAATGGTTCGCAAGCTTACATCGCAGGCATCGGCAAGCTGTTGTTGTGTCCAATCGAATGTGTGCCTAAGCGACTTTACCGTTGTAGGGTTTAATTGCATGTTAAAGTTTTCCTACAATTAGCTCTACGACTGTTGCAGTGGTATAGCCAAATACTGCACCACCTAATGCACAGCCTAGAATAAAAAAAGCCGCTTTTTTAGGATCGCTAGGAAGACTACTTTGAACTTGCTTGGCAAGCACTTCTTGATCTTTATATAGAGTGCACTCAAGTCGTCCTGTGAGTATATTGAGCATGTCAAATTTCACTTGGTACTGCGAATTTTCAAAATCAAATGTGTGTGAGCTTTTTATATTAACACTGCGCCTGCTGCTAACTAAGTCATCGTTAATATAGACTTCTTCTTTACCTGTAAAGTAGCTTCCAAAACAGGCTATTTGGTTATCGCCATCTTGAAAGTAAAATTTATAGCCTAATTTTTTTGTATTTAATATGTCGTTTTTCATCATCGTTATCCTTGTTGAGTTGATGATGCTAATTTAGCGTTTATTATTATTTTTTACGCCGTCAGCAGTACGCCAGTGGCTATTTTGGCACATGACACACGTGCTGTCATATATTGTTATTTATTGATTTTTATTAACTTATTTTATTTTTGTACAAATGGTTAAACCTGCCTAGCTGTCATATAGTATGGCTTTGAAAAAGTAATCTAAACCCTAGTTATATCTAATAACTAGAACAAATAACGAAGGGATTAACACCTAGGCGCCTAAATCCGTTAGAATTGGCGGTAGGCTCTTTGTAATAACTTAAGGCAGTATTATGCGTCATGAAATTTGGCAACAGCTTCGTAGTGAAGCAAATGAAGTAGTAACTCGTGAACCCCTTTTAGCGAGCCATGTGTATTCGTGTATTTTAAATCATGAGTGCTTAGGGTCGGCATTGAGTTTTATTGTTGCTAACAAGCTAGCTGATGCTGTGGTTTCTGCTTTTACAATCCGTGAGTTGTTTGACCAAGCTTTTGTAAAGTGTGACCGCATGCTGACACATGTTGCTCATGATATTAAAGCAGTAAAAGATCGTGACCCTGCCGCCGAAACCTACCTTACTGTGATTTTAAATTTAAAAGGGTTTCACGCGATACAAGCACACCGTTTAGCAAACTGCTTATGGCAACAAAACCGTAAAGAGCTTGCACGCTTTATTCAAAGCCGTACCTCAGAGGTGTTTGGGGTTGATATTCACCCTGCATGTAAAGTCGGCCAAGGCATCATGTTTGACCATGCCACCGGTATTGTAATTGGCGAAACCGCCGTAATTGAAGATAATGTATCTATATTACAATCGGTTACATTAGGTGGTACGGGTAACGAACAAGGCGATCGCCACCCTAAAATCAGAGCGGGCGTACTTATTGGTGCAGGCGCTAAAGTGTTGGGTAATATTGAAGTGGGCGAGGGCGCACGTATTGGTGCAGGCTCTGTGGTACTAAGCCCTGTGCCGCCTCACACAACTGCTGTTGGCGTACCTGCAAAAATTATTGGTCGCCCTGATTGTGAGTGCCCGGCAGAAAGTATGAACCAAAACTTTTTAGAATATCCCGAGCCAGAAAACGAATCGCACACCAGTGCAATGCTTTAATTTTTGAGTACCTAGAAATGATATATAAAAGTAACTTTGTGGCTATGTTGCTCTGTTTTTCTTCAGGCGTGGCGTTAGCAAGTGGTTACTTTTTGTTTTTTAAAGATTCCACTCGTGTTTCCTCAGCGCCCAAACAAGCTGTAATCTCTTCGGCTAACACTCAAGTCAATAATCAGCCAACTACTTTGCAAGGCCTAGTGCAGGTTAATAAAGCCCAAGAGGCTGATCAACAAACTCAGCTAGCACAACATGTGGTTGAGCTTAATCAGCGGCTTGAAAAAAAATCAATCCAGCTTAAGCAGTCTCAACAACAGTTAAAGTTAAATCAATCAGAAAGTGTAGAGCTTGATGATGAGCTCGCAATACAGTTTGAACAAGAGGCTGATAATCTCGAATGGAGTTACGAGCTTGAAGTCGCGTTAACTGACTTTTTAATTATTAATGAGTTTGCAGATAGCGCTGAGCTTACAGCGCTAAAGTGTAAGCAAACAATTTGTAAGTTTGAGCTTACCATTAACCAACATGCCGTTAATTATGGAGCTAAATTATGGCGCGAGCTAAACGATAAGCTTCATCTTGAACCTTGGTGGCAGCAATTTAAACTCAGTGCATCTCAATCTAACGATGCCCGTATTGAGTTTACCGTAAGTACGCAAGGCTAGCGCTTAGCAATATGGCTAAGCTTCTACCTTTGAAGTAACCTGGCCATCTACTAACTCAGTGATCAACACATCACCCACTTTTACATCTTCCACTGATTTAACCACTTTATTTTGCGCCGTTTTCGTTATGCTGTAACCGCGCGCCAATACATTAAGTGGGCTGACCGAATCAAGCCGACTTGCTTGTAAGGCAAGATTATTATTTGCGTGTTGTAGTTGCTGCTGCATAGCTTGGTGTAACCTTGCATGTAGCTGGGCTAACAGATGGCTTGCTTGTGCGAGCTTTTTATCTGGTGATTGGCGCATTAGTCTGGGTGTTAAATTAGCTAACACGCGTTCTTGCTGATATAAACGCTGACGCATTGCTTGTTGTAGTGCAATACTCAATTCATCTAAGCGTTGTGATTTTTGGTTTAGCTGATTGCGCGGGTGGCATAAATTAAGGCGATGCTGCAATTGTATGGCTAGTGCGCGTTTATCGGCAATGTCGTGTTTAAATGCATTCGCTAAACGATTAATTAACTGATTAACCCTATTATGTAGCTCTTGTGTATTGGGGCTTACGAGCTCTGCGGCTGCAGAAGGGGTTGCGGCGCGAACATCAGCGACATAATCGCTAATTGTGGTATCTATTTCATGGCCAACAGCGCTCACAATAGGCAGCGAGCTTTGATAAATAGCACGAGCAAGTTGTTCATGGTTAAAGCACCATAAATCTTCTAATGAACCACCACCGCGTCCGAGAATGATAACGTCGACTTCATTACGTAAATTTGCCAGCTCTATTTGCTTTATTAAATGGCCATGCGCTTCTTTGCCTTGCACCATCGCAGGGTAAATAACGATTTCTAATTGCGGAGCACGACGTTTTAGTACGGTTAAAATATCTTTAATTGCGGCGCCTGTAGGTGAGGTGATCACCCCTATGCGATTTATGTTTTGGGGCAGGGGCTTTTTATAAGCGGAGCTAAATAAGCCCTCTGCAGCCAAACGCATTTTTAGCGCGTCAAACTCTTGCTTAAGTTGCCCTTCGCCGGCAGGCTCCATATGTTCAACAATAAGCTGGTAGTCACCACGGGGTTCGTACAAAGATACACGTGCTTTAACGGTTACTTGTGCGCCGTTAATTGGTCGGTAACTTTGGTTGCGATTATTGCCTCGCCACATGGCGGCTTTAATTTGCGCTTTATCGTCTTTTAACGAAAAATACCAATGCCCAGAAGCAGGCGCAATAAAGTTAGAAATTTCACCAGTGAGTACTAAAGACGCAAAACCTTGTTCAAGTAGGGCACGTATTTCACGATTAAGGCGAGATACGGTATAAACCGTTTGCGAGGGCTTAGAAAACATAAAAACTACCAAAAAACATTTATAAATCTAGCTTATCATAAATAAATACAAAATATTATTTACTAGTGCCTACAACGCTGTTAAAATTTGGCCGCAATTCCTTATCTTAGATCCACATGTGAGAAGTTGCCAAAATGCTTAGAATCGCTAAAGAAGCTCTTACCTTTGATGACGTACTTTTAGTACCTGGTCATTCTACTGTTTTGCCACACACGGCAAATATTTCAACTCGCTTAACGCGTGGTATCAAACTTAACTTGCCGCTCATTTCAGCATCTATGGATACTGTTACAGAAGCTCGTTTAGCTATTGCACTCGCGCAGGAAGGTGGTCTTGGTTTTATTCATAAAAACATGACCATTGCAGAACAAGCGAAAAATGTTCGTAAAGTTAAAACCTATGAAGCAGGTATTGTTTCATACCCTGTTACAGTAACCGCCGATCTGACTATTGCAGATGCCGTTGAGCTGTCTCAGGAAAAGGGATTCTCAGGTTTTCCGGTCACCGATAGCGAAAATAACCTTGTAGGTATCGTAACTAGTCGTGATATGCGCTTTGAAACTAAGCTTGAACAGCCGGTTTCAACAGTGATGACGAAAAAAGAAAACCTAGTAACGGTTAAAGAGGGAACGGCTCGCGAAGATATCTTAAGCTTAATGCACGAACACCGCATTGAGAAGATTCTTGTGGTTGATGATGCGTTTAAACTTAAAGGCATGATCACCGTAAAAGATTACCAAAAAGCACAAGACAAACCAGATGCATGTAAAGACGAGCAAGGTCGTTTACGTGTAGGTGCTGCGGTAGGTGTTGGCGCAGGTACTGATGAGCGTATTGCTGCATTAGTTGAAGCCGGTGTTGATGTACTACTAATCGATACTTCTCATGGTCACTCTCAAGGTGTTATTGACCGTGTTGCAGCGACTCGTCAAGCTTACCCTGATTTACAAATTGTTGCGGGTAACGTGGCAACTGCCGAAGGTGCTATTGCTCTTGCAGATGCCGGTGTTGATGCTGTTAAAGTAGGTATCGGCCCAGGTTCTATTTGTACTACACGTATTGTTACTGGTTGTGGTGTACCACAAATAACAGCCATTTCTGATGCGGTTGAAGGCCTTAAAGGTCGCGATATTCCAGTAATTGCCGATGGTGGTATTCGTTTTTCTGGTGATATTGTAAAAGCATTGGTTGCCGGTGCATCGTGTGTAATGGTTGGCTCTATGCTCGCGGGTACTGAAGAAGCACCAGGTGAAGTGGAGCTTTATCAAGGTCGCTATTACAAGTCTTACCGTGGTATGGGTAGCCTAGGTGCGATGGATCAAAAAGAAGGGTCATCAGATCGCTACTTCCAAAAATCAAACCAAGCTGACAAGTTAGTACCTGAAGGCATTGAAGGTCGTGTTGCTTATAAAGGGCCAATTGCGACAATTATTCACCAACAAGTGGGTGGTCTTCGCAGTGCAATGGGCTTAACCGGTTGTGCCACAATCGAAGAGTTAAACACTAAACCACAGTTTGTACGTGTAACTTCTGCTGGTATGGGTGAGTCGCATGTTCATGATGTGCAAATCACTAAAGAAGCACCGAACTACCGTTTAGGCTAATCAGCCTTAACAACTTGAAATAAGTGGGCTAACCTTTGTTAGCCCTAATATAGTCACACAGCTTAAGCTGGTGGCGTTTAGCACCTGACTTTACGAGATACTTCATGAGCAAAGACATTCACGATTCACGAATCCTCATTTTAGATTTTGGTTCACAATACACGCAGTTAATCGCCCGTCGCGTGCGCGAAATTGGTGTTTATTGTGAGCTTTGGGCTTGGGATGTAACCGAAGAGCAAATTCGCGAGTTTAACCCACAAGGTATTATCCTTTCTGGTGGCCCAGAATCAACCACGCTTGAAAATAGCCCGCGTGCTCCTGAGTATGTATTTAATGCAGGCGTTCCAGTACTTGGTATTTGTTACGGTATGCAAACTATGGCAACGCAGCTTGGCGGCCGTGTACATAGCTCCGATAAAAAAGAATTTGGTTACGCACAAGTTGAAAAAGTGGGTAACTGTGCATTATTTGATGCCATTGAAGATCATATTACTGATGGCGGCAATGGCGTACTAGATGTGTGGATGAGCCACGGTGATAAAGTAATGGAAATTCCAGATACGTTTAAAACCACAGCTAAAACATCTACCTGCCCGCATGCGGCAATGTCTAACGAAGAAAAGCGTTTTTACGGTGTACAATTTCACCCAGAAGTAACGCACACACATCAAGGTCAACGTTTACTAGAGCGTTTTGCTATTGATATTTGTGGTTGTGAAAAATTATGGACGCCAGCAAAAATAATTGATGACGCCATTGAGCGTATCAAAGAAACAGTAGGCGACGACGAAGTTATTTTAGGGTTATCAGGCGGTGTAGATTCATCGGTTGTAGCTATGCTTATTCACCGTGCTATTGGTGAACGACTAACCTGTGTATTTGTTGATAACGGGCTACTTCGTTTAAACGAAGGCCAGCAAGTTATGGATATGTTTGGCAATAAGTTTGGCTTAAACATTGTTAAAGTAGACGCTGAGGAGCAATTTTTAGCTGACCTTGCAGGCAAATCAGATCCAGAAGAAAAACGTAAAGCTATTGGCCACACGTTTATTAATGTATTTGATGAGCAAGCTAAAAAGCTTAAAAACGCGAAATGGTTAGGCCAAGGTACAATTTACCCTGATGTAATCGAATCAGCAGCTTCAGCGACTGGTAAAGCGCACGTAATTAAATCGCACCATAATGTGGGTGGCTTACCAGATGATATGGCGATGGGCTTAGTTGAGCCACTACGTGAATTGTTTAAAGACGAAGTACGTAAAATTGGTTTAGAGTTAGGCTTACCGTACGACATGCTTTACCGTCACCCATTCCCTGGACCTGGTTTAGGTGTGCGTGTACTTGGCGAAATTAAAAAAGAGTACTGTGATTTACTTCGCCGCGCTGATGCTATTTTCATTGAAGAGCTTCACAAAGCAGAGCTTTACCATAAAGTAAGCCAAGCGTTTACTGTTTTCCTACCGGTTAAGTCGGTAGGGGTTATGGGTGATGCACGTAAGTACGATTGGGTTGTTTCACTTCGTTGTGTAGAAACCATCGACTTTATGACAGCGCGTTGGTCACATTTGCCGTATGAATTCTTAGGTGTGGTTTCAAACCGAATCATTAATGAAATCGACGGTATCTCACGTGTTGTTTACGATATTTCAGGAAAACCACCTGCCACTATCGAGTGGGAATAATCCTCCCTTTACTGTAATTTCGTAATAACTAACGGCGAATTAGCATGCTAATTCGCCGTTTTGTTTATTTAAAAAGCAAACAAACCGAAAAGTTGAATTTTTACTTTACCTTTGTCAAAAGGTCTTTATAATTCATCGTCATTGCAGGGGCGTAGTTCCAATTGGTAGAACAGCGGTCTCCAAAACCGACGGTTGGGAGTTCGAATCTCTCCGCCCCTGCCATTTCTTCTTTACATCGTTTTGATTACTTCCTATATTATTCATCTTACTAATCCATCGAGTTGTTATGCATTCACGTTACGCATCTGTTTTTGGTATAGAAAAGCTTGAACTTAATCAACACTTTCGCCCAGCTCAAGCTGAGTTGTCAGCGACTTCACCGTTAATTCTCTGTGATACATTAAAAGATGATATTGAGCGTGCCTTTGCGCCTGTAACAATAAACTCAATTGTTAAATCATCAACCATTGAGTTTAGTGAGCAACAATTAGGCCTGCCTGATTCTAACCTAACCTGTGCGCAAAAACGTGCGTTATGGGCTTTAATGAGAGAACACCTTGATACACTTTAAGTCGGTTACCGATGAGAATATCAATGAGCTGATGGCTATTGAAAATGCCTGTCATACACACCCTTGGACGTTAAAAACAATGCAGTCGTGTTTGCAGGGGCGCTATTTCAATTTAGCTGCGTTCGATGATGAGCAAATGATAGGCTTTTACATTGGTGAAAAAGCAGGGCCCGATTTTACCTTAATGGATATTTGTGTCGCCCCGAGCTTTCAGGGACAAGGATTTGCTAAGCAGTTATTAACGCAGTTTATAGCGTACGGCGAGCAACACAGTGCCGAAAACTTATTTTTAGAAGTGAGAGAGTCTAATACGCGGGCGATTGCTTTGTATGAGCGTGCGGGCTTTATTGAAATGTCAGTACGTAAAAATTATTACCCCAGCGATGCGCCAAATAAAAACGGCTTTGAAGATGCGATTTTAATGGGCATGGCACTGGGTTTAAATTTTTAATGATTACTTATTAGCGATGGCTTGTTCTATTGCTGTATTGAGTTCTAAAACGCGTTTTTCTCTTTGAGTCATATCATTGCCTTTTAAACTTTGCTCAAGCGCTGATGCGCTATGGTAAATATCATCAAAGTTAAAACAACCAGCGCTGCCTTTAATACTATGGGCAAGGGCGCGTAATGTCTCACAGTCACGGCTGTTATATAGTGCTTTTATCTGTTGTAAATAATCAGGTAAACTTGCTAAATAATTAGCATTTATTTGCTGAAACTTTTCACTCTTCAATAAGCTATCCCACTTGTTTTGATTATCACGTTCAAGGTGTAAATAGCTGACTAATACATTTTCTAGTGCGTCTTTGTCAATGGGTTTACCCAGCGCTTTATCACAGCCTGCTTCAAGGTAAGTATCAATATCATGATTCATCACATTCGCGGTCAGAGCGATAATTGGGCCATCATAGGCCGCATCTCTGAGCATTTTAGTTGCTTCTAACCCACCCATAACCGGCATTTGCATATCCATGATTATAAGCTGGTAGTCGTTTACCAACGCCATTTCTACAGCTTGTGCACCATTGTTGGCTATATCGGGCTCTAATCCCCATGTTTGTAATAGCAATTTAATCAGTAACTGATTATCGGGGTTATCTTCTGCTACCAAAATATGCGCATCAAAGCTGTTGCTTGCAAAAGATAGCTGCGGATCCTTTTCTGGTGTTAGTTGAGAATGCTCGGTTAATAATAAATTGCCGCCAAGGCTATTATGCAAATGGCAATCTATATCGATGGTAAAGCAACTACCCACACCCACCTCACTGGTTACACTTACATCACCACCTAGTAACTGAGCTAAGTTTTTTGAAATACATAGCCCTAATCCCGTACCACCAAACCGACGTGTCGTTGTAGCATCGGCTTGCTCAAATGGCGTAAATAATCGTTTTATTTGGTTTGACGACATACCAATGCCGGTATCTTCAATAACAAAGGTAAGCGTTTTTGGTGCTTGGTATTTAGCGGTTATTGTAACCTGACCTTGCTCAGTGAATTTAACCGCATTACTGGCAATATTAATCAGTATTTGTTTTAAGCGAGTAATATCACTATTAATAGTATGCGGTAGCGGAAGTGCATAATTAATTGTAAATGACAGCTGCTTCTCTTGTGCTAGAGGTTTAATGATTGATTCAACATCATGAATAAGTTGTACAACATTTAACGGCGTTTGCTCAACCGCGAGTTTTTCGGCTTCAATTTTTGAAAGATCGAGAATGTTATTAATAAGCTCTAACAAATGTTTTGAGTTACGTAGAATAGTGCCTAAATGATGTTTGTCATTGGTTGGTTTTTCGCTATGCAGTAGTTGCTCTGTAAATCCCATAATGGCTGTAAGCGGAGTGCGAATTTCATGACTCATATTGGCTAAAAAGCGGCTTTTAAGCTGGTTTGCTTGTTCTGCTTGGGCGATGGCGGTTTCAAGCTTACTGTTCATCGACTCAAGCGCCTTAGTCCGACTTTCTACTTTGTCTTCTAAGTGATGCTTATATTCTTCTAGTTGCTGTTGATAATGCTTAATTTGGTTAATCATGTGATTAAAGTCGTTAAACAGTATTCCTACTTCATCCGTAGTATATGCAGGAAGTGTAACAGAGAGGTCGCCATCACCAACGCGATGACTTGCTTCACCTAATAATTCTATTGGGTTAAGCAGTAAATTACGCACCACAATAAAAATTAAGATTGGTAGGGTGATCACAGAAATAATTACAATTAGCCCAGTGATCACACTAATTGCTTTGCCTGACTGATACAATACTGCTTTTGGAATGGTCGACACATAATAGTAGCCGCCACTCATTTGGGCTGCAAAAATCAGTCGCTCTATTTTATCCACACTTGAAAGTTCAATGGTTGATAAGCTACCTATATCCGCTAAATCGTTAATTTTATTTAGTTCATACTCGCTGACATAGTGGCCACGCATTTTATAATCGGAGCTAAATAAAATTTTACCATCGTTGGCCAGTAACAAATTTAAGGTGTTGTTATAAGGCGCTTCTAAAATGCTGGTGTTTAAAATAGAAGGGTCGACTTTAAGAATAATAAAGCCTAGCTGTTGTGGGCGTTTTAAATAATAGTCGACGCTATATATGCGCTGTACAAAGTATAAGTTGGTGGTGCCATCTTCTTTTTGCACCATAAACTGCTGCTGGCTTAAATTACTTTGTTTTACTTGATCAAAAAATGGGTAGGATTTGGGCGCTACGGTTAAATTACTGGAGTAATAGGCGTCACTTTTACCGGTTTTTGAGACTAAGTTAATACTAATAATGTCAGGGTAGGCTTCACTGTAACTGGCAAATACGTCCATTAACGCGCCAAGGCGATAGGTATAGCTGGCGTCTTCAAATAAATCTTTAGCTAAAAAGTCACTTAGTACCGGTGAAGCAGAGAGTAACTTAGCCGTTGCATGAAAAGAATCGATATAGTTGAATACTTTTTGCTGTTGTTGTTCTACAAAGCGACTCATAATCAAGTCGGCCTGCTTTTGCGTAGAGTTGGTCACATTAGTGAGCGTAAAGCCCCCTAAAAATAACAATGGCAGTATAACCAGTGGAGTTATATACCATAATAATCGAATACTTAGCTTACTGGTTTTCATTATCCAACATCAAATCCTCCATGTAATCGACCAATAATATGATTTACAGCCCTATTACTCAAGCTTGGTGTTAAGTTAGTGGGCAATTTATAGCGTTATTGTTAATAATCGCTGAAAACACCAAACTTAAAAAAGATCCGTTAATAACCAACCATTGATTGTTTATAAAGCCAAGATCAGCGAAAATAGTCTTTAATTACGATTAACTTAACGGATAGCGTCACAAGAGCTAATTTGGGTTCTTGTTGGGGTATGTTGAGCTTTAGAGGTTAGCTTGTTTTTAGCCTTGAAAGCTCAGCATACTAAAATACAAATACATCCGTATATCAACTAAAAGAACCTTTTTAATGGCAGACCAAAATCTCCTTAGCGAAATTAATAAACGCCGTACCTTTGCGATCATCTCGCATCCGGATGCGGGTAAAACCACTATCACTGAAAAAGTATTGTTGTTCGGACAAGCAATTCAAAAAGCTGGAACAGTAAAAGGCCGTGGCTCTAATCAGCATGCTAAGTCTGATTGGATGGAAATGGAAAAAGAGCGTGGTATTTCTGTGACTACCTCTGTAATGCAATTTCCTTATAACAATGCGTTAGTTAATTTACTTGATACCCCAGGACACGAAGACTTCTCTGAAGATACATACCGAACTTTAACCGCGGTAGATTCGTGTTTAATGGTAATTGATGCTGCTAAAGGTGTAGAAGAACGTACCCGTAAGCTAATGGAAGTAACACGCCTGCGTACCACGCCTATTGTTACCTTTATGAATAAATGTGACCGTGATATTCGCGACCCAATGGAACTACTTGACGAAGTAGAAACAGAGCTAAATATTGCCTGTGCACCTGTTACTTGGCCAATTGGCTGTGGTAAAGAGTTTAAAGGTGTTTACCATATCCATAACGAAGAGACCATTTTATATAAAACAGGTCAAGGTCACACTATTCAAGAAGTACGCAGCATTAAAGGGCTCGATAACCCTGAGCTTGACCAAGCCATTGGTGATGAACTTGCAGCGCAGTTACGCGATGAACTAGAGCTAGTTATTGGTGCATCACACGAATTTGATTTAGATCTATTCTTAGCGGGTGAGTTATCGCCTGTGTATTTTGGTACCGCACTTGGTAACTTTGGTGTAGATCATGTTTTAGATGGGTTAACTCAGTGGGCGCCAACCCCATTACCACGTGAGACAGAAGACCGCCAAGTTGTAGCCACAGAAGATAACTTCACTGGGTTTGTATTTAAAATTCAGGCCAACATGGATCCAAAACACCGTGACCGTATTGCCTTTATGCGTATTGTATCGGGTAAATACAGCCAAGGCATGAAAATGAATCATGTGCGTATAGGTAAACAAGTGAGTATTTCTGATGCGGTAACCTTTATGGCAGGCGATCGTGAGCGTGCAGCTGATGCTTACGCTGGTGATATTATTGGCTTACATAACCACGGTACGATTCAAATTGGTGATACCTTTACCCAAGGCGAAAAAATTAAGTTCAGCGGTATTCCAAACTTCGCTCCTGAATTATTCCGCCGTATTCGTCTGCGCGATCCATTAAAACAAAAACAGCTATTAAAAGGACTGGTACAGCTTTCAGAAGAGGGCGCAGTACAAGTATTCAGACCATTAATTAATAATGACTTAATTGTAGGTGCGGTAGGTGTGTTGCAGTTTGACGTGGTGGTAGCGCGTTTAAAAGCTGAATATAACGTTGATGCAATTTACGAAAGCGTGAATGTAAATACAGCCCGTTGGGTTAGCTGTGATGATGTTAAAAAGTTTGAAGAGTTTAAACGTAAGTGCGAAAGCAACTTAGCACTTGATGGTGGCGATAATTTAACTTACATCGCGCCGAGTCGTGTAAATCTTAACTTGTCGACAGAGCGTTACCCTGAAGTGACATTTAATCACACGCGTGAAAACTAGAACTGACCCACTAGAATTAACACAAAGTCTGCTTTGGCGGGCTTATAAAGGTAAATAATATTATGAATATTCGTACTATTTTAGTAGAAAAAGCCATTGCCGCTATGACCGCCGCAGGCCTACCAGAAGATACTAACCCAGCGGTTACCCAAAGCACTCGCCCACAGTTTGGTGATTACCAAATTAATGGCGCGATGGGCGCAGCTAAAAAAATGAAAAGTAACCCGCGTGAATTGGCGCAAAAAATTATTGATCAGTTAGATGTAAGCGACATTGCCGAAAAAACGGAAATTGCTGGCCCTGGTTTTATTAATATTCACTTAAAGCCGGAGTTTTTAGCTCAAAGCGTACAAGCTGCTAATAACCACGCAAAACTTGCCGTAAATGAGCACGCCAAACCACAAAAAGTAGTGGTTGATTACTCATCGCCTAACCTTGCAAAAGAAATGCACGTAGGTCACTTACGCTCAACTATTATTGGTGATGCCGTAGTACGTGCGCTTGAATTTAGAGGCGATACCGTTGTTCGTCAAAATCACATGGGTGATTGGGGCACACAGTTTGGTATGCTAATTGCGCATTTAGAAGATCAAATTAACCAAGGTGTTGATTTAGATACTGTTGCGCTTGCTGATTTAGAAACCTTTTACCGCGATGCGAAAAAGCGTTTTGACGACGAAGAAGGCTTTGCCGATAAAGCGCGTAACTACGTAGTTAAACTACAAGGTGGCGACGCACACTGTGAAAAACTGTGGAAACTATTTATTGCCACTTCAGTGAAGCATTCTGAAGAAGTATACAAGCGTTTAAATGTAACACTGACACCTGCCGACATTATGGCTGAAAGTGCTTATAACAGTGAACTTAACGATATTATTAGCTTATTAAAAGATAAAAATATTGCAGTAGAGTCGCAAGGCGCACAAGTGGTATTTTTAGATGAGCTGGCAAATAAAGACGGTGAGCCTTCAGCGTTTATCGTGCAAAAATCAGGTGGCGGCTTTTTATATGCAACCACAGATTTAGCAGCGTGTGATTATCGTTCAAACAAACTAGGCGCTGAGCGTATTTTAATTTTTGTTGATGCGCGCCAGAGTCTTCACTTTAATCAAGTAGAGTTAACTGCACGTAAAGCCGGTTTATTACGTGATGAAACTAGTTACGAGTTTTGTCCATTTGGCACCATGATGGGCGCTGATGGTAAACCATTTAAAACCCGTACAGGCGGCACGGTTAAATTAGCTGATTTGCTTGAAGAGTCAATTACTCGTGCAGCAGCTAAACTCGCTGAGCGTGAATCAGATTTATCTGACGAAGATCGTAGTGAAATTGCACGTAAAGTGGGTATTGGCGCAGTTAAATATGCTGACCTTTCTAAGCATCGTACCAGCGATTACATCTTCAACTGGGACAGCATGCTAAGCTTTGAAGGCGCAACAGCCCCTTACTTACAATATGCTTATACGCGTGTTCGCAGTATTTTCCGTAAGTCTGGCGTTGATGCTGCAAGCTTAAAAGCCAATGTAAGTATTATTGAGCCGCAAGAGAAAACCCTCGCGCTTAAATTATTACAGTTAGAAGAAGTCCTTGATCTGATGATCAATGAAGCCACACCGCACGTATTATGTAGTTACTTATACGAACTAGCCAGTTTATACATGACATTCTATGAAGCTTGCCCAGTACTTAAAGAGGGCGTAGAGCCAAGTGTTCGTGATAGCCGTTTAGTGTTGTGTAATTTAGTGGCAGATACGCTGCGCACAGGATTGGATTTACTAGGTATCGAAGTCATGGAGCAAATGTAATCTGCTACGTGTAGTTCGCTTTGACTGCGTTGGTAAAACTATTTAGCCTAAGTCACATACAAACCGTATGCTCCTATGCATAAATAGTTTTACCGCCTTGCTAGCACTCCTAGACTTGCAGATAATTTTAGGTTTAGGTGTTAGATTTATATTGACACTGTTCGGTATGTTCACCAATTTTGTAGCTGATAGCTGATAGCTGATAGCTGATAGCTGATAGCTGATAGCTG